>CAZHFP010000100.1:0-10247 GCA_964531065.1 uncultured bacterium | reverse complement strand
ATTGTGGGAAACTATCATTTTCGGATGAAAAACCGCTCCGAATTTACGGTTTCTATACGAATGAAGCCCCCGTCTTAACAGCGGCTTAACGGGCCACTCCGATATGATTTTCATATTGAACGGAAAAGGTCTTTCGTTTTTTGTATAGATCCGGGTAAAGAAATCACCCGTTCAAAAGGGGAGGCGGTTATGAGATGGAGAATCAAGGTCAACCAGGGTCCTCAAATTGGTGATTATCGAATTCACCGGTCCTTCTCCTTATTCCCCGTGAGGATCGGGGGATTCAAGGTATGGCTGGAGTCTTACTTCCGGGTGGAGAAATGCTTCCATGTTTATGGAGGCCGCTTGGGCGCCAAATGGGTCAAGGAATTTACTGCTTTCGACTTGGCCTCGTCTCAAAATTACCTTTCAGCGAATTATGAAACTCTCACCTTTCTCAAAGCCAAGAACTTGTACCGGGATTTAACACGGCCCGGCCAAAGCCCCTGGTACCTGAATCAAACGGCTTAACCAGTAAGTTCCCCCAAACAACAAAGGGCCGGCCTTTCGGCCAGCCCTTCATCGCAAAACCAGGAGATGGTTATGTTAGCCGATGAACCGAATGTCACTTCGTCTCATCGCTTTTTTACCCTTGGGGGGGTAAAAATAATTCTCAACCGATAGCCTTGTCCCCTTTTTCGCCGGTCCGGATGCGGAAGGCGTTGTCGACGGGGGAAACGAAAATCTTCCCATCGCCGATCTCACCCGTCTTCGCCGCCTTGGTAATAACCCCGATGACTTCTTCCACCTGGTCGTTATCCACCACCGCAACCACCATCAGCTTGGGCAGTAGGCCTTCCGTGGTTTGACCGCGGTAGGACTCGGTGATTCCCTTCTGCTTTCCGTGGCCTGAAACTTCGACCACCGTCACTCCCGGATAACCAACCGCTTTTAAACCATCCAAAACCGAACGCAAAGCGCTGGGCCGTATAATTGCTTCTATCTTTTTCATTCTGATGCCTCCCTCACATTTTTAAGTTCGTTCTAAATTTAGCTTCAAGGTTCCAGGTTTTAGGCGTCGGCCTAAGGCCGGCGCCCCGTACCCGGCTTCTGTTATTAGATGTTGTAGCCTTCCTCGCCGTGTTGTGACAAATCCAAGCCCAATTCCTCATCCTTGGCGCTGGCCTTGAAGCCGATAGTCTTCTCTACCAAGAAGTAAAGAACGACCGTGCCTAAGAATGAGAACACCATGGTAGCCAGCACCGTCTGAAGCTGGATCCACAATTGCCCGGGATTTCCGGCCAATAATCCGTCATGGCCATTGACCGCCTTGACCGCCCAAATGCCCGTCGCCAAGGCCCCGAAGGTTCCTCCGACACCGTGCACTCCGAAAGCGTCCAGCGAATCGTCATAGCCCAGCTTAATTTTCACTTGGATCGCCAAGTAACAGAACACGCTGACCAAAGCGCCGATCCAGAGCGAGCCCGCCACGTTCACAAAACCGCAAGCCGGGGTAATGGCGACCAATCCCGCCACCGCTCCCGAAGCCGCGCCCAAAGTCGTCGCCTTGCCGCGGTGGATCATCTCAATCAAGCACCAGGAAATGGCCGCCATTGCGGTAGCCGTGTTCGTGGTCACGAAGGCGTTGCAGGCCAAAGCGTTGGCCGCGCAAGCGGAGCCGGCGTTGAACCCGAACCATCCGAACCACAACATGCTGGCTCCCAAGAGAACCAAGGTCAAGTTATGCGGAGCCATCGTTTCTTTTCCATAGCCTTTTCTCGTGCCCAATAAAAGGGCCAAGGCCAAGGCTGAGTAACCAGCGGTCATATGAACGACCGTTCCTCCCGCGAAGTCCAGGGCGCCGAGCGTGCAGAAGTACCCGTTTGGCGACCAAACCCAATGGCAGACCGGATCATAAATCAAGCTGGCCCAAAGGAGCGAAAACACCACGAAACCGGTGAATTTGACCCTTTCGGCGTAGGCGCCGCAGATCAAGGCCGGGGTGATGATCGCGAACATGGCCTGGAAGATCATGTAAGCATAATGCGGGATGGTGGGAGCCAAGGGGCTCACATCCGGCATATTATTCAACATGAACCATTTCATGCCGCCCATCCAAGGCGTCCCATCGCCGAAAGCGAAGGAGTAGCCGAAGACCACCCATTGAACGCTGATTAGGCAGATCATAAAGAAGCTCTGCATGATGGTGGCCATGACGTTCTTTTTACGGACCATGCCGGCGTAGAAGAAAGCCAGGCCGGGAGTCATAAAAAGAACCAAAGCTGCCGAAGCCAAAATCCACGCGGTGTCGCCCGCGCTGATGGCTGGAGCCGCTGCCGGCGCAGCCGGTGCCACGGCGGCCGGAGCCGCTGCGGCGGTTGTCGCCGCGGCCGGAGCTGCGGCCGTTTGCGCCAGAAGCGTCGTGACGGTAAAGAAAGAAAGCGCCATCATCAAGGCGACAGCGGCTCCCTTTCTTGAAAAACAAAATTCCAAAACTTTCATAACCCAACCTCCTTAAATCGGATGAACAAAACGACTCATGGGCGGAGTATAAATTCGAAATCTAAATCGCCAAGGGCAAAGAAGCGTGACGGGCGAATCTTAACGGGCCATTAACGGCAAATCTTTACGGATCATTTACACTTTGTGCTTTTTTTGTAGGCCTCTTCATTTTTGAAACGGCCCCGGGCCCGGATCCGCGCCTCGGGCAAGAGGAGAGGGTTTAACCCCCCTTTCCAGCTTTAAATTCAAACACTTCCTTTCCGGCGGGCCTTTGCTTATCCTGAACGGGTCAAATGAATTTAACAGGGGCTTCTTTTGAAAAACCCGAAATCCAACGACCGATTTCCACCCACTCCCATCTACACCAAACTAAAAGATTATCTTTTTGCTTTAGTCGTGCTGGCCGCCTGCAGCATCCTGGCCTACGCCTCCTCAGGTTATTTAGAAATCACCAACGTCCTTATGATTTATCTCGTGGGCATACTGGCGGTGGTGATCAAGGGGGGGCAGGGACCCTCCACTTTCGCCTCCGTTCTGGGAGTTTTAAGTTTCGATTATTTTATTGTCCCACCCCAGTTCCATTTCGCCCCCACCGATACCCAATATGTCCTCACCTTGGGAGTCATCCTCCTCTTCACCCTGACCATCAGTAAACAGATGGAACATAACCGGCGCCAGACCACCATCTTACGGCTGAAGGAAGAGCGCACCGCCGCCCTCTTTGACCTAAGCCGTAAATTGGCCGCCAGCCAGGACGTGGACCGGATGCTGGGAATCGCCGCCGAACATATCGCCGACATTTTCGACTGCCGGGTGGCCATCCTTATGCCGAAAGCCGATGAGACCTTGACGGTGAGGGCGGGCTGGGCGCCCGGATTTGCCCTCGATCCCTTGGAGCAAAAAACCGCCAAGTGGACCTTCCAGTCCGGAAACATCGCCGGAAAGGATACTTCGAACTTTTCCACCGCCGGGGCTCTTTATATCGCCCTTATGGCGGCCGGCGGACCGGTTGGAATTTTAGCGGTCCAACCGCGGGATTCCGGCCAACCCATGAGTTCCGAACAACAGCACCTGCTTCAGGCCTTGGCCAACCAGATCGGCGCCTCCTTCCAAAATGTTCATTTGTCCCTAGAAAGCCAGAAGGCCCATTTGAAAGCCGAGACCGAACAGCTCCGAAGCGCGCTCTTGAGTTCCGTTTCCCACGACTTACGCACGCCCCTAGCCGTCATCACCGGCTCCGCCTCCAGCCTCCTGGATCCGGAAGGCCATTTGACCGAGGGGGCGCGTCAGGAATTGGCAAGGGATATTTACAACGAATCCGAAAGGTTGAACCGCTTCCTCAGCAACCTTTTGGAAATGACCCGCTTGAGCGCCGGCAAGGTCCAATTAAAGATGGAAATCCAACCCCTGGAGGAAGTTGTGGGCGGATCCCTTTCTCGCTTGGAGAAAAAATTGGGCGGACGAAACGTCAAGGCCGACCTACCGGAGGACTTGCCTATGCTTCCCCTGGACAGTCTCTTGATGGAGCAGGTTTTTATCAACCTCATCGAGAACGCCGCCAAATATACTCCCGACGGTTCCCCCATCGGTATTTCCGCTCATGTCCGTAAAAATATGCTGAAAGTGGAGGTGGCGGATTCGGGGCCCGGGCTTCCTCCCGGCGACGAGGAATTGGTTTTCGAGAAATTTTACAGGGGTAAATCTACCTCCCATAAAACCGGGGTGGGATTGGGTCTGGCGATTTGCAAGGCGGTGGTGGAAGCCCACGGCGGAAGGATCTGGGCGGAAAATCGGCCCGAAGGCGGGGCCGTTTTTTATTTCACCTTGCCATTGGCCGATGATCCGGTACCATCGGAAAAATGACATCAATGTATTTATCATTACATAGAAAGGTTTTCATCCATGGCTGAAGCGCTTCCGACAATCCTTATTATTGAGGACGAGGAACCCATCCGACGATTTCTGCGGCTTTCCCTGGAAGGACACGCCTTTCGGACAGTGGAAACCTCGACCGGGGCCGAAGGACTGGCCTTGGGCGCATCCCATAATCCCGAGATCATCCTATTGGACTTGGGGCTTCCCGACATGGACGGCCTGGAAGTGATCAAAAAATTCCGGTCCTGGAGTTCCGCCCCCATCATCATCCTTTCCGCCCGCGGCAAGGAACAGGATAAGATCGAGGCCCTCGAGCTCGGCGCCGACGATTACCTCACCAAGCCCTTCAGCGTGGGTGAATTGACCGCCCGCATCAAGGTGGCCCTCCGGCACTCGGGCCGGACCGCGCTCACCCCCTCCGATCCCGTCTTTCAGACCGGCAACTTGAAAGTAGATCTGGAAAAGCGCCAGGTTTTCGTGGGGGATGAGGAAATCCACCTTACCCCCACCGAACACCGGCTTCTTTCCATACTTGTGCGCCACGCCGGGAAACTAGTGACCCGCAAGGAGCTCTTGGGAGACGTCTGGGGACCCGCCGGAAGCGATTCGTCCCATTATCTTCGTATATATATCCACCAGCTCCGGCACAAACTGGAGGAAAACCCCGCCCAACCCCGTTACCTCATTACCGAGGCAGGCGTGGGATACCGGTTGAAAACCGAGTAAAATAAAAAAGCCCTTATGGTTTTCCATAAGGGCTTTAAATAATTTTTAATCGCACCTTTTAAACTGCAGCCACTCCCGACTCACCCGTACGGACCCGGACGGCCTCGTCCGTTTCCAGGACGAAGATTTTCCCGTCGCCTTTGTTACCCGTGTACAAAATGTCCTTCATAACCTCGATAACGTGGGGTACGTCCCACTCGTTCACGACCACGTCCACCCGGACCTTTTCAAGGAACTTAACTTTGGTCGGAGCGTCATCGGATTTGGACCCCTTAGTGCGGCCGAAACCCTTTACCTCGGAAACCGTCATGCCCTGGACCAGGGATTCCTTATTCAAGGCATCCGCCAAGTTATCCAAGGAATCCGGCCGGATGATAACTGAAATCATCTTCATGCCGTGGGTCTTCATGGTGGACTCAAAAAACACATACAGAAACCAGACCAGGAACCATCCGCCGGCGATATAGAAAAATATCTTCGCCTCATTCTGAGAGTCCGAGTTGCCGATGGTATAGAGATAAATGACCCCCCAACACATCAGCACATTCAGGGTAAGGCCGCCGAACGGAATCAAGAAGTGCTTGAAGGCGTTAAAATCCTTCCGATTCTTGTAGGCGATAAAGGTCCAGACACAAACCGAACCGTAAAGCACGAAGGTCCCAAAGTTGGAGGCCAAGGTGATTCCGGTCAGGTCCACAACCGACTGGCAACCGATGGTTGCGATGATGCAGGAAACCGACACCAAAAGCCAGATGGCCGCGTGGGGGGAACCGTTCTTCAAGTGGATAAAGCCTAAGAAGCCGGGAAGTTCCCGGTCCTCAGCCATTCCGGCGGTGACGCGAACGGCTGTGTTGTAGCAGGCCAGAGTTGTTCCCACGACCGCGATGATGACCGTACAAGCCATGATGATCATGAGCGCGAAACCTAAATGGCCGAAGAAGCTGTCTCCTAGGCGGACGACCATGTCCCCAATGGGGGCGCTGGAGGCCACCATGGCGTCCATTCCGTAGACCGCTTTGGTCGTGGCAGGTGCGGCGGCTACTGCCGCAACCGCGGCGGTCGTTACTCCACCACTGACGCTTGCCGGTATAGCTGCGACGGCGGCCACGGCCGGCACGGCAACGCTTCCCACCAACTTCTCGCTGAGCATATAGTTGGCCGCCCAATACTCGAACATATAGGCGAAAACGCACTGGACGATCAAGGCGATGATGATGGCCTTCGGAATATTTTTTTCCGGTTCCTTGGTTTCCGCGGACAAGGAGGTACAGCTCTCAAACCCGACCAAAATCAGGATGGCGATGGTCGATTGGACCAGGACCCCCTTGATCGAATGGAATTTGATGATGTCAAACCCGTCGGTGAAGGCCCAAGTCGTGGCATGATCCGGATTCACCCAACGATAGCTGATGGCCAAAACGCTGAAGATGACCAACGTTACCCATTGGATGATATTGCCCCACATATTGGTTTTGGTGGAACCCGAAACACCCTTATAGGCGATGTAGCCCACGAAAAAGGCGAAGACCCAGGCGATCAACAATTCCCACATCATCGTCATGGTTTTTCCCGTGATGGCGCCATAAAGGTAGGAAGAAATGGTGCCCATGAAGGCCACCATGACTCCCGGATAAACCCAATAAAACAGGTGGGCGGCCCAACCGGTGATCAGCTTGGCTACACGGGCCATGGAAGTCGGACCCGGACGCTTGAGCTTCTGGTCATCGATAAAGGCTTTCTCAGCGAAATAAACCGCACCGGCGAATCCCGCCTCGGGATATATTTTCGCTAGTTCGGCATAGGACAAGGCCGTCAAGAGGGCCAATCCCAGGGCCACGAGAATGCCGGCCCACATGTCGTTGGCACAGGAGGCCCCGCTGGGATCACTGGCCGCCGCCTGCAATTGATAGGTGATCCACAAAAAGGCGCCAGGCGCGATCAACGCCATGGCATTCGTGGAAGCCCCTTTCCAATCGAGTACCCGGGCCACCGCTGAGGGGGCCTGGATTGATTCTGACTTAGCCATAATTTCCTCCTGATTTGGAATGAGTCGTCTCAACAACATCAGGAAGAAAAGCAATGGTCGTGCCAGTAATGGGAACTTTAAAAATAAAATTCACGGATTGAAATTTTAAAAATTTAAAAGCAAATAAATATTCCGTAAATAAAAGGTAAATCAACGACAAAGACCGGAAAGTCATTTTCCCCACGATTCGAATCTTAATAACTTCTTAATACTTTGAAGGCCGTTCTTGATGTTTTCTTGATACGGTTCACCTATTAAAAGAGTTCGGAAGTCTGGACTGGATTTCTTCAAAAAATACCCGGGATTACAATCTAGGTCCGCCACGACAATTGTGTAGGCGCCCCAAACATCCATCGAAAATCTTAATGGAATCTTTATTTGGCTTTTTTATAACCAAGGATTAAATTACGTCCGTAAGTGACATGTCATCATTTTTTCTGGATGTTTCAACAGGACCATCAGTGCGCCTGGCTTCCCCAAGCCCGGCACGCCAGGGGGTTATCCTTACCCTCTCGAAGAAGCCCCGAGGCTAACCGGGGCTTCTTTTTTTTGGGCGCATCCAGAATCCCCTCTCCATCCAATAAGTCCTATACTATTCATAAGACGGGATTCACCCTTAACTCATAACCCGTTCGAGGTTCAAGAAATTTATCGATGAATAAAGAAGCCGTAATAAAATCCGAAAACAAACCTCAAACGCTCCCGGAAGAAAAGTCTCGGGGAGTCCTTGAAATGAATCCGCCTCCGGTCTTCGAAGAAAAAAAATACCTGGCTTCCATGGGTATTGAGGACAAGGGATTTAAAAAATATTTAATAACAACATTTGTCATCGCGGCAATAACCTTGATCGGATTTTGCCTAAAACAAACCTTGGATTCGGCGACCATTGGCATGTTCTTTCTTCTAGGGGTTGTGGGGATCGCCTTTTGGTTTGGGCGGGGCCCGGCCCTCACCGCGTCCATCCTTGGAATTTTGTCCTGGGATTACTTTATTATCCCCCCCTACTTTAGCTTCGCTATAACGACCTCCGATACCTGGATTACCTTGTTTGTTATGTTGGTGGTGAGCTTGGTGATCAGCACCTTGGCCTCGCTTTCCCGCCAGGCCGAAGGACACCGGGTCATCGCGGAAAATGAAAAAAATAGAAGCGCACTCTTGAGCGCCGTTTCTCATGATTTACGGACACCCTTAACCGCAATCGTTGGGGCCTCCAGCGGCTTGATGAATGACAAGGGCCAGTTGAGCCAGGAGGAACGCGCCCAATTGGCCCAATCCATTTACGAGGAAGCGGACCGGATGAACCGGCTGGTGCAAAACCTGCTCGATATGACCCGTCTGCAGTCAGGGGCCTTACGGTTGAAAAAGGAATGGCAATCAGTGGAAGAAGTCATTGGCGCCTCCTTGGACCGCCTGAAGCACCGGCTCGAGGCTTACCCCTTTGCCTTAAGAATCCAACCCCATCTTCCCTTGGTTTTAATGGATGCCCTTTTGATTGAGCAACTTCTCTTGAACCTGCTGGAAAACGCCTTGAACCACACTCCCCCCGGAACCAGGGTCGAATTATCGGCTCGGGAGGATGGCGAAGATATTGAGATCAAGATATCAGATCGGGGGCCGGGGTTGGTTCCCGGCGAGGAAAAATTTATTTTTGAGAAATTCACCCGGGGATCCCAAAGCGGCCAGAGGGGCGTGGGATTGGGGCTCAGCATCTGCCGGGGTATCGCCCTGGCCCACAGCGGAAAAATAAAGGCGGCGAACCGCCAGGGTGGCGGAGCTTCCTTTACGGTCATTCTTCCCATCGGCGGAACTCCGCCCACAGTCCCGGAGGAATAAACATGGAAACTCCCCACCCTTCCGTTCTTTGTATCGAGGATGAGAAACCCATCTGTCTTTTCCTGAAAACCACCCTTACTTCCAACGGTTACTTATACCTACAGGCGTCCACCGGAGAGGACGGATTAGTCCAGGCAGCCACCCGCAACCCGGACGTGATCCTATTGGACTTGGGACTGCCCGACATGGACGGATTGGAAGTTGCCAAAAGGCTGCGGGAATGGTCTGCCAAACCCATCATCGTCGTTTCCGCCAGGGGAAGAGAGGCGGACAAGGTAGCCGCGCTCGACGCGGGAGCGGACGACTACTTGACCAAACCCTTTGGTGTGGACGAACTTCTCGCGCGCATCAGGGTGGCTCTACGACACGCGAACCAGGCCGCCGGAACCCCGGCCGAACCTATTTTTATCCATGGGGATTTGGAAGTGGATTTGGCCCTTCGAAAAGTCACCAGCTCCGGCAAGGAAGTCCATTTGACACCAAGGGAATTCGGGTTACTGGCGCTTTTGGCTCGCAACGCGGGAAAAGTCATCACCCAACGCCAGCTCTTGAGAGAAATTTGGGGGGAAGCCTACATCGAAAAGGCCCATTATCTTCGCGTGCACATGAACAACCTGCGCCATAAATTGGAAAACCAGCCCGGCCAGCCGGTGCATTTCCTGACGGAGCCGGGAGTGGGCTACCGTTTGGCGGTGGATTAATTCTTTGTTCCCTTCTCCCTTGAGGGGAGAAGAGATGCCGATCATTTTGGATTATTATCCAAAATGATATAGGCACAGGATGAGGGTGATGTTTCTGCCGTTTAAGAAAGAGCCTTGTCGCCCGACTCTTTGGTACGGACCCGGTAGACCTGCTCTACCGGGGTCACGAAAATTTTGCCGTCGCCGGCCTGGCCAGTCTTGGCGGCTTCCAGGATCGTTTCGACCACCTTGGAAACATTCTCGTCCAATACCACAGTTTCAATCCGGATTTTCGGCAAAAGGGATACCTTAATTTTTTCCCCCTGCCATTCCTGAGTCACGCCCTTTTGGACCCCATGGCCGCGCACGTCCGAAACCGTCATGCCCGGGGATCCGATTTTTTCCAGGGCCATTTGGACATCAGGAAATTTATCGGGTCGGATATAAGTTTCGATTTTTTTCATATGCCGGACCTTTACCAAAATTTTAATTTTTAAAAAAAAAGGACAGACTTCGAATTTTCAATGTCGAGGGCTTTTTTCCCGACGAACGAATCGGAAGCGACCAAAACGTAGTTTTGAGGTCTAATCCTAACAACATCCTAACACTTTACTAACAGACAGCCC
>CAZHFP010000099.1:9226-10517 GCA_964531065.1 uncultured bacterium | reverse complement strand
CGCTTGCGGGGATAGAAAATCTTTTTCGTGTCCTCGTCGTAAGCGAAGAGGTTACCGAACCTGGCCCAATGGGTGAAGGTGTCGAAGGTTTTCTCGAAATTTTCCGAGGGCAGATTGAAGATGATAATTTCCTGGGCCAGGTCGGCGTCCAGCTTCATGCGGGGGTGTTTGGCCAGCATGTCATTGACCTGTTTGAAGATCCGCAGTTTCAGTAACTGCTCTTTCCAAATATTCTGGCGCTCTTGGGACGTAGCCTTGACGAACCTCTGTCCGTCGGGCGTTAAGACGACCATCCGTTTGGGAGTGTCGACGAAATCCAAAAGCTCCGCCGCCTTGACGACCTTGAGGATCTCTCCGAATTCCCTTTCCGTTTCCGTGGCGATGCGGAACACGTCTTCTTTTCCGCCGCGGGCGTCCAGGTATTCCAAAATACCTACGATCTCGCCAGCTCTGGCGTCGGGCAGGGACTCGGCGGGTGCGAGCTCGTTGGGCTGAAGGACAGGTTCGGGAACGTCGGGAATTTCATGGCCCGTGATGATTTCATGGAGCTGGTCGACCAACTTGCTGAACTCGGGGGAGCGGTAATCCCGTGGCCGGGGCAGGGGATTCTCGACGATTTTTAAAATATGTCCGGGATGGGCGCCGAGCAAAACGATGCGGTCGGACATGTAAACCACTTCCGGAATATCGTGGCTGACCATCAGCACGGAAGAAGGGTTCTTGTCGTGGGCGGCCCAGATGTCGATGACTTCGGCGCGCAGCGACTCAGCGGTCAAGGCGTCCACGTGGCTGAAAGGTTCGTCCATGAATAAAATCTCCGGGTCAACCGACAAGGCCCGGGCGATGCCCACCCGTTGCTTCATCCCTCCGGAAAGTTCCCTCGGGTAGGTTTCCTCAAAACCCGCCAGCCCAACCATTTGGATGGCTTTCTGGGCCCTTTCCTCGATTTCATTCGCGGGAAATCCACGTGACTCCAGGGCGGTTTGGATATTTTCCGCTACCGTCATCCAGGGAAAAAGAGCGAAGCTTTGAAAAACAATGCTGACGCCCGTGTTTAAATCGTGCAGGGGCTGGTCGTGATAGAGAACCTCGCCCTGGGTCGGAGCGATCAGCCCCGCCAGGATGCGCAGCAGGGTGGACTTGCCGCAGCCCGAGGGCCCGAGCAAAGCCACCACTTCGCGTTTGTTGATGCAGAGGCTGACGTTGTCCAGAACCTTCAGGGACTTGCCATTGGGAACGTTGAATTCCTGCGTGACATTTTTAACTTCGATCAGTTTTTGGCTTTGTTGGA
>CAZHFP010000099.1:3060-9126 GCA_964531065.1 uncultured bacterium | reverse complement strand
TTTTCTTCCGCCAATCGGTACAGCCTCTTCCACACCAACCGGTTAAAAGTGACTACCATCAAGGACATCACCACCACGCTGGCCGCCAGCATGGGAAAGTCCGCCTTGGCGGCGGCCTCGCTGATTTGGGACCCCAGTCCGAAGGCGGTCAGGGTTTGTCCCTTATCCGTCACGAATTCGGCCACGATACTGGCATTCCAGGTGCCGCCGGCGCTGGTCACCATGCCCGTCACCAGGTAAGGAAAGATCCCCGGCAGGTGGACTTTTTTAAACAGGCGCCAGCCCGTCAATCGGTACATCCGGGCCGCTTCCAACAGGTCGGAAGGAATGGCCATGGCTCCTGCGATGACATTAAAGAGGATGTACCATTGGGCGCCCAAAAGCATCAGGGCGATACTGCCCCAGTTCAGGGAAATGCCCATGAGCTTCATTAACACGATGAGATAAGAAAAAAGCATGGGCGCGGGGAAAGACGCCGCCACCTGGACAAAGGGCTGGGCGACGCGGGAGAGCCGGGGGGATAATCCGATGGCGAGCCCCACGGGCACGGTCCAAAGTGCGGAAAATCCCACCGCCAAGAGAACCCTTCCCAAGGTCGCCAGCGCTTCTTCTAAAATGAGGACCCATTGGGTCAGGCTCACCCGGGTGAAAAGTTCTATGATTTTCCAGGCGCCGAAAGCCATGGCCGCCACTAAAGCCGTAAAAGTTAAAAGGGAAATGATTTTGATCCACCGGGTGTTGGAAGGAGCCGCGGCTCTGTTCGGTTTTGGGGGGATATTTTCATCCGGAGGAGCGGCACCGGGGATGGTCGGGGACCTTTTGGCCTTGAGGAGGGCCTGAAACCATTGAATGGTTTGGGAGCGGTTGAGAAAATCCAAAAACCAGGAACTCATGCCTTCTTCGCTGCCTCCCTCTTCCACCCGGAATTTCTGGCCCCACACGACTAACGGACGCCAGAGAAATTGATCGAGAAAGGTGATCATGAGGATCATCGCGATGACGCCCCAAAATCTGGCGACATTATCGCCCTTGTCGCTGGCCACGCTCATATAGGAACCCAGGCCCGGCAGGCGGAAGTCCTTGTCCCCTAATTGAAAGGCCTCGCTGACGGTCAGGAAAAACCAACCGCCCGCCATACTCATCATGCTGTTCCAAATGAGCCCCATAGCCGAAAAAGGAATCTCCAGTTTGAGGGCTTTCTGAAGCCAATTGAAACGATAGACCGCCGCGGCTTCCTGCAGGTAAACGGGAATGGACCTAAGCGACTGGTAAAAACTGAAGGTCATGTTCCAGACTTGGCCGGTAAAAATCATCAGAACCGCCGCCAATTCCAAGCCGATGTTGCTGTTGGGAAACAAGGCCGCGAGAGCGAGAACTAACCCCGGCATGAACCCTAAGACGGGGATGCTTTGGAGGATATCCAACATGGGGATCAGCACTTTTTCAGCGATGCGGTCCTTGGCGGCCCAATAGCCGTAAGCGAGGGTGAAAAAGAAAGAAAGAACATAGGCCATCAGCCCCCGGCACAAGGAGAAAAAAGTGTATTTGGGTAGGGCCCAGGGAGAAAGATCGATCTCGATGGAGGCGCGGTGCTGGCCCGTCCATTCCCCGGCGACGGTCATGATGCCGAAGATCAATCCGAAAAGCCCCAGCATGAGGGAAAGGTCAATCCACCAAATTTTTTGGTAGAGGGTGAGAAAAGAGGTGGCTTCGCCCCAGACTTTTTTGATTTGGCCTGGCGTTTTTTCGCCCCAAATTTTTTTGATTTCCATAATAAAACATTTCTTTGCCGGGGCTGGATGGGCCGAAAGACAGTCCGTTTCCCGCCGGGAAGGTGCTCGCCGTTGTGAAATCATAAGCCGGTTCAGTTGTCGGGGAAAGCGAAAAGTTTTTAAAGATGGGGAGAACCCGGTTGGATGGTAAACTTGACGAAAGAAGAGGATGCTTTGACTGAATTTTACCGAAAGTTAACAAGCTCATGAAAATAACCCTTTGGGGAATCGTTATTGTCGGTTGGGGGTGCGCTTATTCCGCCGCTTTAGCTGATCCTGCCTGGAGGTCCGTAGAAAAAATCCTGGGACGCCCGGGGACGGAGCAAGCGGGAGGGTTTCGGATTGATTTCCCCAGGACCGACTTGAATGTGACTATCGAAGGCATACCCCTGGAACCGGCATTGGCCTTTACCAGCCGGTTTTACTTCAAACCTTTGGTCAAGGGAACCCTTTTGGCGGGGGAAGTGGTGCTGCTGGATCAAGAAGAACGGCAGGTGACGGCCCAATTGAAGGCCAATGGTTTTCAAGTCAGCCAGGTCCATGGTTTTCAAATGGATGAGTCGCCCCGAATTAAAACGCTTCATATAGTAGGCCGGGGTTCGAGGGTTAATTTAGCCATGGCATTGAACCGGGTTTTATCCGCCGCGCCGTTGAAGGAAGAAACCTCCGAAAAACCCCAAAAAACGACAGTCGTTCTAACTTCCGCGACCGAAGCTCCGGCGGCAGGAAAAACTAAAGCCTCGTCACCGGAGGGAGATTGGGAAAGGGTGGAGGCGATTTTGGGCCCGGGGAAAGTTGAAGGCAAAGTTCTTCTATATGAAGATCCTTTCGAAAGAAACATTTCGGAAAAGGGCCTGGAAATTCCCGCTTGGATGGGAATGGAAACCATTCTGCGTTTTCAAAAGGTCCCGGGCGGCCTGGGGCAAAAGAACGGTTTTTGGAATTTTTTTAAAATGGGAAAAAAACCGGAAAAAATAGCGGCGGTTGCCGGGCAACTATTATTAACGCCCGTACGGGCGGAGGCGGTCGAGGAAACCCTGGCGGCGAATCAAGTCAAGGTGGCCTTTCGGTACGATCTAGAGTCTTCACCCCGGATGGTTATTCTTTATGTTGGGGGCTTGGGACCGGAAGAAGCATTGGCGGAGGGATTTAAAAGGGTTCTGGATCAAATCCGCCTGGACCAGAAGTAAGATTTTAATATCCGCGCGGCGGCCAGAATCGCGGTGAGCAGAGAGAGGAATAGTCCCAACCGGAATGAGGTTGGCTCATAGCGGAAATCCACCTGGTGGCTTCCTTTCAATGGAAGGTTGACGGCCATGAAGAGGCCGTCGGCCCGGAGAATAGGCGAAGGGATTCCATCGACCCAGGCGTGCCAACCCGGAGCCCAGGTTTCATTGAATACCCAATAACCGGGTTGAGGGAGGTCAACCTTGAAGGTCATCCGGTTTCCAAGAGCGGGTTCGGGGGTGGTCGGATTTAATTTTCGGCCGGTCGCCGCCAGGGCCAACGGGGCGTCCCCGGGAGACTTTTCCAGGAAAACGGTTTTCCTCCAGGGAGTTTCAGGCTGGGACAAAGCCTGAAGAACGCTGGAACGGTCGGAAAAAAATTCAGTGCCTGTAACGGACCAACCGCGGGGAGCGGCGCCCGGGTTGAGAAGAAGGAAGTCCTTCCCGAACCGGCCTACGGCTTTATATTTACCGCCCAGAGGGATTTGCGGAAGAATCAAGAACTTGACTCCCGCCACATCCAGCAGGTCTCCGGGATAAGGAAAGCCTTTTTGAAAATATCTGCCCAGATTACGAAGGCTTTGAGTCTGAGTGGAGATATAACCATTGGCGGAACGGATTCCCCAGATCTCATTGGAATTCATCATGAGCAGATTCGCGTTTTCCAAGGAAAAATCCTCTAGATGAGTAAAGGTCCATTGGTCGTGTGTTTGTAAACTTAAAACCCGGAATCCCTCGGTTTGGGGGGCGAAGTTCCGCCAAGTCAGTTCGACGGATGGGTTTTGATAGGGGTTGGGAACCCAATGCAACAGGCGGCAAGGAAGAAGGAGGAGATCCATGGCCCAGAGGATTCCGGCCACCCAAAGCCAAGGCCGCCAAGTTTTTTTTAATTTTTGATTTTCAAAAAATTTAGAACCAGTGGTGGCCATGGAGGTACAGGCGCAGAAAAGAAAAAGACCGACCGCCTTAGAAGGATCAAGAATCTCAATCCAATTTTGGGGAATAAGCCTTAAGGGCGGGAAAGTAGGGCCTAAAAGCCAAAGGAAAAACCCCAACGCGGAAAAATTAAAAAAACGGTTTTGAAACCTGCGGGGCAGGAACCACCCGGCGATAAAAAGAACAAAAGGAATCAAGCCAAAATAAAGATTTCCGAAATTGCCGTTAGCCGGAAGGCCGCGGTAGGAATAATTTGATGGGTCGCCGGCTAGTTGGGGAAAGAGAAGGGTGAGACATTCAATGGGCTGGGTGAAATAGGGAAAGTGTTCCCATCCCCCCCTGAAAGAATATGTCAAAAATTCAATAAATGGAAACCATTGGGCTGACGTCAAACCTAAGGCCAGGACAAGGGACTTCAGAATTGATTTCCATTGGTTCCGCGACGGGCGGTGATAAAGAAGCCAGATGAACAACGCGATCCAAGTGTAAAAAGCAAAAAAAGGATATCCGGCCAAAATTTGGAGGGAAAGAAAAAGGGCGGATAAAACCCACCAGCATGAACGGTCTTCCGCCAGCGTCTTATTAAATGCCCAGAAAATCCAGGGAATCCAGGAAAGCGTGAATAGAAAGGGCGAGTCGAGCCAACAACGCACGAAAAGTGCTGACCCGGAGAACGATAATGAACCCAGAAAACTGAAATGGATCGAGCATTTTTGAGAACGGAGCCACAAGTAAAACCCCTGAAAAGTCCAACCCGCGTGTAGGAGGGTCAAAAAAAACAATCCTTGAATTCCGGTCCAAGTTAAAAAGAGGCAGGGGGGGTAGCAACAAGCCGGAAGCCATTTGGCGAAATGAGGGTGTCCGCATCCAAGGTTGGGATCCCAAAGCGGGATGAAACCATGATGATAGATTTGGATATTGAAGAAATAATCCGGGATAACGGCCAAAAAGGTATCGGTGCTCCAAGGGATATGACTCCAGGAGTAAACACCGTAACCGGAGAGAAGAAGGAAAAAAAGGGCAGGGACCATAAAAATCAATACCGGCCCCCTTTCTGGCTTAAACCGGAAATGGCGCGAAAGATCTGGGAAAATGCTGAAAATAAAGGAAAAACCAAGAAACAAATTTCGGAGTTTCATTTTGAACGGCCTTGTTAAATGGGGTGATCGAGAGCCACATGGATTTCCTTCAAAGAAACCTTTCCGTTATTATAGCTTGGCTTGTGGCCGTTGGCGTTCTTGAATATAGAGTTTCAATTTCTAAAAAGCTTATTCCAAAGAGGGAGAAAACATGACTACCACCGCACCATTGACGAAAGCTAATTTTGGGATACTCGGAATCGCCGTCATGGGCGAGAACCTAGCGATGAACATCGAGGACCATGGTTTTTCTGTGGCGGTTTGCAATTTGCGAAGTGACCGGGTCACCCCTTTTATGAAAAAAAATGAGGGAAAAAAATTCATCGGCACGAGAACTCTGGAAGAATTCGTCAAGGCTTTGGAAACTCCGCGGAAGATCATGATCATGCTTAAAGCCGGAGACCCGGTGGATGACGCCATTAAGATGTTGAAGCCCCTGCTCTCCAAGGGCGACATTATTATTGACGGCGGAAATTCCTGGTTTAAAGACACGCAAAGGCGCGAGGCGGATTTGACGAAGGATGGTTTTTATTTCTTCGGGGCGGGGGTTTCGGGCGGCGAAGAAGGAGCCCGGTTTGGGCCTTCCATCATGCCGGGAGGATCGCCGAAAGCCTATGAGTTTGTCCGGCCGATTTTTGAGGCCATTTCCGCCAAGACCAATTCGGGCCCCTGCGTTACCCATTGCGGCCCCGATGGAGCCGGCCATTTCGTGAAAATGGTTCATAACGGCATTGAATACGGCGACATGCAGTTGATCGCCGAAGCCTACGACATTTTACGGAAAGTTTTAGGGTTAGGCGCCGCTGAGCTAGGCAAAATATTCACCGAGTGGAATAAGGGCATCCTGGATTCATTCCTCATTGAGCTCACTGAAAAAATTTTTACGGTCAAGGATGATGAGACGGGCAAGCCCCTGGTGGACATGATTCTGGATAAAGCGGGGCAAAAGGGAACGGGCAAGTGGACGGCCCAGATCGCGTTGGACATGGGAAT
>CAZHFP010000099.1:0-2960 GCA_964531065.1 uncultured bacterium | reverse complement strand
GGCAATTGGCGGAAGGTCGTGATGGTGGCGGTCGAAAACGGTATCCCTACTCCCGCTATGAGCGCCAGCCTGGCTTATTTTGACAGCTACCGCACGGCGGACCTGCCCCAAAACCTGACCCAGGCCCAGCGGGACTTCTTCGGATCCCATACCTACGAGAGGGTGGACCATCCGGAGCGGGGTTTCATCCACACCGATTGGCTCAGCAAAACGAAATAGGCCGGGTTCCAGATGTTAGGGGCCAGGTTCCAGTTTGGATTAAATAAAAAACTGGAAACAAAGGTCGGATTTCAAACGTCAAAATGTTAAGCCTATATTAATATAGTTATGATTTTGGGCTGGGTCCTGGAACCTGGGCCCTAGTACCTAATGGAAAGAGGAAGAGATGAAAATTAAAGCATTGTTGATGGGATTGGTCTTCGCGGGATTCGCTCTTGGCCAGGCTTCCGCGCAGAATTTTAATTTAGGGTTGGAAGCCGGGGCGAATTTTTCCAATTTTGTGGGCGGCGGGGTGAGCGCTGAAAATTTAACCGGATCGCGTTTGGGTCTAGTGGGAGGAGGGTTCTTAGAACTCAACTTTAGCAGCAGCTTTGCGATCCGGCCGGAAATTCTTTATGCCCAGAAGGGCGGGAAAGACACTAAAGACAACACTTATCAGTTGGATTATGTCGAGGTGCCGGTTCTCTTGAAGCTTTCATTGGGAACGCCGGGCTTTAATCCAGGATTGCTCTTAGGACCTGTTTTCAGTTTTAACACCGTGGCCCAAGCCGTCAGCTCCGCTGGCGCTTCCAATCCTATTTCCAACGTGAATTCTTCGGATATTGGATTGATCATTGGAGCCGAGGTCGACATCGACAAATTTTTTGTGACCGGCCGGTATGAATTAGGCTTCAATGATATTGTCAGCGAGGGCGGCAATGGTGGTGGGGGGGGTGGTGGAGGCGGCGGCGGTAACGGGGGAGGCAACAATGGTGTTCAAAACGGCCTCATTACCCTGATGCTTGGATATTCATTTATTTAAATTTATAAAAGATGATTTTTTTAAAGGCCCGGGAATTCCCCGGGCCTTTTTTATTTGGGCCTATTACTTGTGGAGCCTAGGAAGGACCTACTAGGGCTTGTGAAATATTTCACATCAAATTTGTCAAAAGGGCGTTTGGAGGCGAAAAGTGGGGTTTTTAGGGCTTAGAAAAGAATAGTTTGTGAAATATTTCACATTGACCAATTACCCTAAAAGTCCTTATAATTCGGTCAAATTTCACCCAGCGCCCCCTGCCAAAACCGCCATCTTCCGGGTGAAGTCTTTAATGTATCCGGGAGGCTGGTCATGAATTTCGAACTCATCGAAAACCTTCTTCCGATAGCCCTTTCCCTTTTTTTGGCCATGGCGGTGCCGGCGGCCATGCTGCTGCTCTCCGCGGCTTTGGGCCCCCGTAAAGACAACGAAACCAAACTCTCGCCATATGAATGCGGCATTCAATCCGCCGCGGTTTCGGGCGACGCGCGCCACCGTTTCAACGTGAAGTTCTACCTCGTGGCCATGTGTTTCCTCGTGTTTGACGTGGAAATTGTCTTTCTGTTTCCCTGGGCGGTTTTGTTCCAAAAAATGGCCTGGGACGGGTTTTGTTCTATGCTGGGGTTTCTCGGCATACTGGCTTTCGGTTGGTTTTACCTTTGGAAGAGGGGAGCCCTCGAATGGGAGTAGAAACTTTTCCCGCCATCACCACCCGTAAGGACGCGGTCGTCGCCTGGGGCCAAAAAAATTCCCTCTGGCCCATGCCTTTCGGAACAGCCTGCTGCGCCATTGAATTTATGGGCGTGGTTTCATCCGTGTTCGATATTTCCCGGTTTGGAGCCGAGCTGGTGCGTTTTTCGCCCCGGCAATCGGACCTGCTCCTGGTCGCGGGGACGGTTACCTTCAAGCAGGCTCCCATCCTCAAGCAAATCTACGAACAGATGTGCGAACCCAAGTGGGTGATCTCCATGGGAGTCTGCGCCTCCTCCGGCGGGTTCTATAACAACTATTGCACGGTCCAGGGTATTGACCAGATCATCCCGGTGGACGTTTATATTTCCGGCTGTCCCCCGAGACCGGAAGCCATCCTAACCGCCGTGATGAAGCTTCAGCATAAGATTGAGAATCCCGGCACGACGCCGGCGGCGCAATTCATGGCGAAAGAACCGAAGTTCGATTACTAACGACAGCTTGCAGCTGATAGCCAAGAACGAAAGAATCGGCGATATGGAAAACCAAGCGATGCTCGAAAAACTAACCGAGAAATTAGCGAACGCGATAAAGGGTTCGGCGGACCGCTTTGGTTCGCTCGAAATTCAAGTGGAACGCTCCCAAATCGTCAAGGTAGTAAAGACCTTGCGGGATGAGCCGGAATTCAACTTCAATATGCTGATCGATATCGTCTCGGTGGACTATTCGGCTTATGCTGGCTGGACCGGCGAAAGATTCGGGGTGATCTATCACTTGAAGTCGTTGGAGTTGGGTCATCGAGTTCAACTGGCCGTCACGGCGCCGGAGGATGAGCCTGTTGTGCCGACCCTTAACGCCCTCTATGCCAACGCCGATTGGTTGGAAAGGGAAGCCTTCGACCAAATGGGAATCCGTTTCGCGGGTCATCCCAATTTAAAGCGCCTTCTCAATCACCACGAGTTTGTGGGCCATCCCCTGCGCAAGGATTATCCCATTACCCGCCGCCAGGCCCTTTCCATGAATGAGTCCTTGATGGATGAAATGGAAGTCCGGTTGAAAGAAAAGGGGTACGCGTGATTTCCGCCCTCGACCCGAAAACCCTGCTTCCCACCGAATCCTCCTCCCAAGGATTGAACTCGGTTCAAGCCAAAGAGAAAAAAGATCTCGTCAAGGTGAACCTGGGGCCCAGCCACCCAGCCACCCACGGAACCTTGCGGGCGCTCTGCGCCCTGGACGGCGAAACCATTGTGGCGGC
>CAZHFP010000098.1:7555-10532 GCA_964531065.1 uncultured bacterium | reverse complement strand
CACTTCGTTTTCGCGATCCATCGGCTTCCAGCACTCGCTGACAGCCCTTTGCTGTCAGCACAATCAAAACGCCGGCACCGCCTTGAGGGCGGTGCCGAGATGCCTCGTCCGTGTTTCCGCTTCGCTACAACCCGTCCTCTATTGGCCGCCCCCCTCTTTTGTGAGGGGGCGGCCCACCAGCCGCGCTCAATTTAAAAAAGGAGTTGCGAATATGAGTACAAAAGAAAAGCTTACAAATCTGATCCAGGAAGTGACGGACAAAATCATTAAGGACATGGAAGCAGGGGTTATGCCCTGGGAAAAAACTTGGTTCTTTGTCCCTTCGGCAAACGGTTCTTCAAAAAGGACCTATCAGGGAATGAACCTCTTATTTTTGGGATACGAGAGACAGCAAAAAAACTACTCCTCCCCTGTTTGGATGACTTTTCTTCAAGCCAAAACCCTTGGGGGCCGGATCAAGAAAGGGGCCGAGGGGACCGAGATCATTTATTTTGAAATGAAACTCAAACAGAACACCACCGAGGCGGAGGCCGACGAAAAGAACAGGAAAGACGCCTTCCCCTTTGTCCGCCTTCATCACGTTTTCAACCTCGACCAGATTGAAGGGCTCGACCATTTGAAAGACCAGATCACCCCTAACCGGGTCGTCAACAACGAAGAAGCGGACCGGATCATTTTGGAATCCGGGGCCAAGATTATTTATGACCAGCTAAAGAACGAGGCGTTTTACAGCCCGGCCACCGACACGATAACCCTCCCATTCAAAGAGGCTTTTAAATCAACCGAAGGTTTTTACGAAACGGCTTGCCATGAGCTCATCCACTGGACGGGAGGCCCGGCCCGGATCAACCGAATTTCCAAAGCGGCCTTTGGCTCCGAGGAATACGCCGCCGAGGAGCTTGTGGCCGAGTTTGGGGCTTCGATCCTTTGCGCTCATGTCGGAATCCCTTACAAGACTAACCACGCCGCTTATATCGCCTCATGGATTAAGAAGTTAAAAGACGATCCGAAGGCCCTTTCCACCGCCATCACCCAAGCCCAAAAGGCCGTTGATTTTCTCTTGAAGGCCGTCCCAGCGGAAACAGTTAAGGAGGTGGCCTAACCATGAAACACATAAACAAACTCTTGAAGGTGGCCGACGGGACATACCCCGACGGCCTAATCGAAAGACTACGGAAAGGGGAGGAACAAGTAGGGGACGGGTTGGCCAAATTCATTTTTAACGAAATGAACGAAACCGCCGAAGGGAAAACACCCCGGGAAATTTCCGAAAGCGTAATCAAGGCCTTGGAAACGGGAGTTAGGGAACTGGACTCCGTTATCAGGGCTTTGCGCCAGGTTAAAACCCAAGGACCTAAAAGGACGGGCCCCAGGAAACGGCTTAAGGAATTTACCGTCACTTGGGTTCGCAAAGGAATAAAAACCTACAAGGCCACCAGCGAGGAATCCGCCGAACAGCAATTTTCCAACGATCCCAACGCGCCAGATGAAGAACAGACAACCGATGTTTACACGCAGGAAGGTTAAACAAAAAATAGAATTCACCGACTTCCTAGGGGGAAGGGGGAGATTTTACGTTGCCAATGGGGTTTTAATGGTTCCGAGGGAAAATTAACGGCGGCAGGGCGCCGGTTCCCCTATGGAACCCGCGTACCCAAAGCTTGCTTATAGGCTTGTTGCCTTAAAGCAGGGTAATTGACAAAACGTAATATATATATTACACTTAGGACAAGAAATGGAAAACCGCTCCTTTAAAGTCAAATATTTAGAAGTCGACGGTAAGAACCTTTACAAGGAGTGGCACCGCCGCTTGAAAGACGAAAAGGCGAAAGACCTTATTCGAACGGCGGTTGATCGGATGGAAGATGGGAATTTTGGCGATCATCACGACTTGCACAACACAGGTGGTTTGTGGGAGTTGAGGATTCATTACGGGAAGGGTTTCAGGGTTTATTATGGTTATCACGGTGGCTCGATTGTCGTAGTTGTTTGTGGGGGCCAAAAAGACAACCAGGACAGCGATACAGATAAGGCTGCCCGGCTTTGGGCCACCTTTAAAAGGAGTATAAAATGAAATTCAAATTAACCGACCACAAAGAATACTTGTTCGAGGAGCTCAAAAATCCAAAGACGAGGGTTCGATACATTAATGCCGCTTATGAAACCGGCGACTTTAAGTATTTTTTAAAAGCCTTAAAGAACGTTGCCGACGCCATGGGTGGAATGAAGAAACTTTCCAAAGAAACCCAACTGGCCCGGGAATCCCTCTATACGAGCCTTTCCGAAAAAGGGAACCCAACCCTTACCAGCCTTGAAAAGATTCTTCACTCCTTCAAAATCAGGATTGTTTTTGAGGGAGAACTTTCCCACGGCAAGAAAAGCGCTTAGGTTTTTTTATGGCAAAACGTTACATGAAAGATGAAAATTTCCAGGAACTTTTAACCAGTGTCCGCCAAATGGGGGATTACATTAAGGGAAAAAAGGTTCCTGGGATGAGAGTGAGCTACCGACTTAAACCCAAGTCTCCCAAGAATTTAAAACGCTCCCCAAAATCCTGATAAACCCGCTCGGCCCATTCAAATAACCTTTCGCTTTATGAACCACCATATCGCGGAAACCCGCCTTGAGGGCGTTGGATCAGGTGCTAGGGCTCCGCTTCTTCTATATATATAGACCCTCCACCTTCAATCTAATAAAATGTCCGACAAGTAGTGCAAAATTCTCTAAGGCTCAATTTTGAACGTAACCCTAAAAACCATCCTAATAATGGCATTAGGCTTTTCTCTTTTTTTCATAAGAGAATCATTTTCGAAGTTTGTATTTAGGTCTTACGACCGTTATATAGGGAAGAATAAAAATATTGGGATTTATATCCTCAAATGGTACATAGGTTTATTCGGTCTCTTGTTATTTCTCTTTGGTTTGTATTTTTTTGTAAAATCAATTTTGAAACCCTAAGGTAATCTAATGTCAGAAA
>CAZHFP010000098.1:0-7455 GCA_964531065.1 uncultured bacterium | reverse complement strand
TTGTATTTTTTTGTAAAATCAATTTTGAAACCCTAAGGTAATCTAATGTCAGAAAACCCTGCTCCACGCCAACGGGTACCGCCGTTGGCACGGCCAAATCGTGTTTCTCGCCTGGTGGGCTCGAAACAGGACGATGTAATTTCTTCCGAGGTAATCTAATGTCAGAAATTCCAGCTCCGTACGGCCCCCACCACAAAAAATCAGATCCGGAACGCATCGCCGCCTTCATGACCGGCTTCCTCGGGGTCGAGATGCTCTTTGACATTCCTTGTCCTGAAAGATTCACCTGCGATTACGAGGACATGACCCCCGACCAGCAGAAAGATTGGTTTGAATACACCTTCCTTGAGGTTTTCAAGGACGCGGCCTACCAGGCCGTCGGCTTGTTTGGCAGGGAATTAACAGTGGTCGAGTTAAACCTCATCCGCCGACGAATCCTGAATTATTTGAAGGAAAATGGGTTTGAGTACGAACAGAGATAAATATTTTCGCCCACTACGTAATTCCTGTTTTCTGCTCACCCAGTATGAGTTTTAGTTGCTAATCTTTCACAATTATTCAATTCCAGGTCAAGTGTTTCAGTTTTGTGTCGTTAGTTATTAAACAACCATGAAAAAATATTTTAAACTCCTATATCTATTGCTTATTTTTGGATCTCACCCATCTTTATCTGGTGCGCAAATCATCTCAACTGTAGCCGGAAATGGAACCCCGGGTTATTTCGGCGATGGAGGCTTGGCGACCGCAGCAGAATTACAAGATTGTACTTTTGTGATCTTTGATACCGCTGGAAATTTTTATATAACGGATGAACAAAACCATCGCATCCGTAAAGTGACCGTAACAACAGGTATTATCACGACAGTGGCAGGAAATGGAACTGGGGGTTTTTCAGGTGATGGTGGTTTGGCAACGCTAGCTTCCCTTAATTTTCCTTTGCAGATCGCAATTTCGCCCGCCGGTGATATTTATATTGCCGATAGCTTCAATTGCTGTATACGAAAGGTTAACGCGGCCACAGGGATCATAACTACTGTGGCGGGAACAAATACCTGTGGCTCCTCGGGAGATGGTGGATTGGCAATTGTATCCGATATTGGTATTCCTAATGGACTTGCATTGGATACTGCTGGTAATTTCTTTTTTTCGGACCGGGACAATTATTTAATCCGAAAGGTAGATGGGGTGACAGGAATTATTACCACCGTGGCGGGAAATGGCGCCGTCGGTTTTTCAGGAGACGGTGGTCCGGCAACTTCGGCAAGCTTTAATGATGAGTGCTATTTAGCTTTCGATTCGGGTGGAAACCTTTATATTTCCGATGAAATTAACAATCGAATTAGGAAAGTCAACAAAACTACAGGAATTGTCTCTACCGTGGCAGGAAGCGCGATCCAGGGATTTGCTGGAGATGGTGGGCCTGCCACATCCGCAGAGTTGTACTATCCAACTGGATTGGTTTTTGATTCCCTTGGAAACCTATACCTTGGGGATGAATATAATCAAAGAGTAAGAGTTGTAAATGCTGTAAATGGGGTGATCACAACTGTGGCTGGAAATGGTGCTTCGGGATTTAACGGGGACGGTATACTGGCGACATTGGCCTCATTTTGGTTTCCCTGCGGCTTGGCATTCAACCCGCAAGGTAATCTTTTCATTGCGGACGCTGCTAATAACCGTATTCGGGAAGTTGGCCTAGGAATTCTCACCCCGACTAAAACGAATACGCCGACAATAACATCGACGCCAATATTTACTAACACCCTGACGGGCACCCCCACCTTTACAATGACTTACACCCACTCTTCGACTCAAACTCCAACCTTTTCCCAAACTCTTACTCCAACGTCAACACCAACCCCGGCGTTTATCGCTACCTCCACAGCAACACTAACGTCCACACCTTCCCCAACCTCGACGATCAACCTCACTCCAACTCCCGTTTGTCAAATCCACATTTGGCCTGATCCCTTCAACCCGAATTACGCTTCTTTGGGAAAACTTAAAGTGGGTTGTCTGCCGGTTGGGGCCACGGTGTCATTTTACACGGTCGCTGGTGAATTGGTCCGGGCCGTGTCGGAAAATGGCGGGCTGGCCCTATGGGACGGCCGAAACCAACTTGGTGGCCTAGTTTCACCAGGGGTTTATTATTATGTAATCCAACAAGGGACACAGGTCTTGGGAACCGGAAAATTCCTTGTGATTAATAATCATTGATGTGGAGAAAACAAAAGAGATTAATGTCAACATTGTGGATACCAATTTACCAACAGGAGCCGTTATGAAAATTCATTTCCAAAACCCATATTTATTCCCGGCCCTTTTTTCCCTCAATCCTACTTGTTCCGCCGACTCCATCTTCACCTACCTATCCTCCCGGCACCCTGGCTGGCTTGGCATCGATTGGGTTGAGGCTCTCATGGCAGGAGTAAAGGGCGGTTTAATGGTCATGGTAATTCTTTCCTGCATTTGGGCCTTTAAAAAAATATTTAAAATTAAGTAAAATAAAATATGAAAAGAAAAAAACGCAAAAAAGTCCCCCGCAATCTCCCCAACGATCCTACTCTCATAAAGAAGGCTTCGACCAAAGCCAACCTTGTTAGAGGTCTGGCCGCCCTCGATTCCCTCTGGAAAAGAGACGTAACTCCAAAAGAGTTGGAGAACCACTTCCTATTGACATGGTTCGCATTTGAAAACGGCAATGTATTTAGGCTTGCGAAAACCTTAAATCTCCATCGAAACACCCTTGTCCTTAACTACAAACAAAAGTTTAAGAAGCCCTCAACCGTAAAACTCAGGAAATATTGGCTGGGCTTGGGTGTCCTTCATGCCAAGAGGGAATTTAACGAGAAGTTATTAGAGTTTTATCACCGCATCATTAAAAGACCACAGCTTCTTTCAAGGGAAAATGAGGGATTGGCTAACCTCTGGCTCATGGGAGTGGATCGTAAAACCGTCCGGGCCCATTACGTCCTTTGGGCCTTAAGGCGGGGAATAAAATTAACCCAAATTTGCCGCAATATGAGGAAGAACAAACGCTCAGTCCACCGTTTCAGGGTTTACGCCACCCGGCCGGGTTCGCCTGCGAAGAAATGGTTGGAACCTTTGAAGGCTACTAAGGCAGAATGGTATCCGCCGGGCTTACGGGGAAGAAAAGGAAGAAGTGGAAAGAAATAACCACGAAGGGCAAAAATTCACGAATTGAGGCATAAGCAATCGTGGGTGGGCTAATCGGCACGCTCTAACGGGTTTCCAGCCCGGTCCCAGCTTCCCTACTCTCTGGCCCACGATCAAGTTTTTTTAAAAATTTATTACGGGAGATCTCTATGGAACCCTTTGGCGGATTTGTCGGTATGCTCATTGCTTTTGCTGTGGCTATTTTAATCTTCTTCGTTTGTCGAAGCCTCATACTTTGGTACTGGAAACTGGATAAAATCGAGGAGCACCTAGCCGCGATCCGTACGTCCTTGGAGGAAAAAAAGGAAGGGCCCTCAAAAAAATCAAAACAGAGTGTCATGAAAAATGACGATTCAGGGATTGGGATTTAATTATTAAATGAAAAAACTTTTCACGCTATGGCCCCGAATTTCGAAAAATCCTTCGAAAGCATTGGAGCCTTTTTATATCGGCTCCAACACACTCAAATCTTGGGCCTCAACTTGAGGTTTCGGTCCAGAGGCTTGAGGTCTTTAGGAATTTTCAATTTCTTTCGCCCTGTTTTGCCGGCAGACCGGGACACAGAAATTTGAAGGGAGTCGGCGGTTCTGTTTCTCCCGGCTCTCTTGGCTAAGTACAGACTTTTATCGGCCGACTTGACCAAATCGTTCCAACTTGAGGTTTGGTCCGTGAGGTAGGCCAATCCGATACTGGCCGATATTTTATCCTCTTTCACGCGCATTTCATCAACGGGCGGAATCGATCCGGTGATCGCTTTTAAAAGTCTTTCGGCCGCCGTCCGGGTTCCTTCGGGGCCAATCTCCGGAAGTAACACAGCGAATTCGTCTCCCCCCAACCGCGCTACCAAATCCACGTTACGAAGGTGCTGAACCATGATTCGCGCCACATGTTTAATGACCTGGTCCCCGGCGTGGTGGCCGTACGAGTCGTTGATGTGTTTGAAATGGTCTAAGTCCACATACAAAAGCCCCAACAATCGCTTATAACGCTGGCATCGGAGTACTTCCTTGGGTAAGTAGTTATCAAAGTACCGGCGGTTATAAACCCCCGTCAGCGAATCCTTGATGGTCATATCTTTTATCAATTGATGCTGCCGGAATGATTCAATAACCAACCCGGCTTGAGTGGCGAAATTAGCCAGGGAAAGTAGGTCATTTTTATGTAATCGGCGGCTGGTGAAGAAATTGTCTACCGCGATAATTCCTATGATTTTCTTTTTGGAAACCGTAATGGGGACCAGGGCATTGCAAAAGACTTCGATCATATCTCCCTCATCCCCGCGGGAAGTCTTGAATTTTTTCTGCCGATTATTGGTATAAAAGCCTTTGGTATAACCATAAACCATGTCGGAAATCCAATTAGTTCCCCTGACCGGGGCCAACTTGTACTCTTTCCCCTCCCCTTGCAACTTGCCATGTTGGTCGATCCCGATAATCCTTTTAGCGGTTTTGTTTTCCCAATCGGCCAGGAATATTCCCGCCCGATCGTACCCCAATCCATGGGTGATCGATTTAATCAAATGGCGGAGAATTTCCTTAAAATTATTCTCCCCCCGCAAGGATTCCATGAGACGCTCATACATGAGGACTTCTTGCCCGAGAACATTCTTCTCATGAAGGAGTTTTTTGTATCGGATTTCAAGGAATGAAAGGGCTTTCATAAATTCCCAGGGGTAAAAGGTTTAACAAAATTTTCTCTATATAATATAGCCGCATAAAATCCCCTTCAATCTCGACCTTTGATCATTTTTTTATTTTTTTTGGAATTAACCCTCAATACGGTCGGACTATTTATCTCCTAAATCCTACATATTCATTAAAAATGGCTCGAATACCTCCCCCAAAAACCGTTATTTACGATCAATATCAATTATTGAAAATTGTCAATTTTCTCGAAATTGATAAAAGACCTATCATTTCAACCATTTTAGTAAAAGGTTTCAAATGCTGGTCACAAGGTTTTTTGGGAAATAGGGAGGTTTTAAGGAGGATTTGTGGTTAAATTTAGTAATGCGTTTAACATTAAACCTTTGAAAATAATTAGAATAAATAGTTGAGAGTTCGGTTCAGATCGGATGGAGAACTTGATCGATTCCAACAACCCCATTCCATCTTTCGCCTGCCCGCGTAAAGGTTTTCCCAAAAAATTTAATCTGAAATTTCCCACTTACGCTTTCATTGTGGTGATGCTGACCCATGCGCTCTTGTCCTTTTCAGACAAAATGAAATCATTTCGACGGGGCGACAACAGGGGTGTGAGTCGGAGTTCAGTATGTACTTTTTTGGGTTTTCTATTGTTTTTCCTTCTGTCTTCCCGGTTATTAGCCGGGTTGCCGGTTAGTTACCTTGTAATTGGGGCGGGAGGGGGGGGCGGGTCCAACTGGGGCGCGGGGGGCGGCGCTGGGGACGTGGAAACAGGCTCTGCCGTTTTGACCGGGACCAGTTATGGCATCGTCATTGGCAGCGGTGGCTCGGGATCCACCGGGGCGGGCGCGTCGAATGGAGGTAATTCTGTTTTTTCGACGATCACGGCAACGGGAGGTGGCGCGGGTGGAACACCCGGAATTAATCCTGGTTCTGGTGGTTCAGGCGGGGGATACCAAGGAGCAAATGGCCTTGGTTCGGGCGCTCCTGCCGGAACGGGTTCAAATGTCCACGCCGGCGGCTCAAACACCGGTGCTTATATCCAAGCTAATGTTGGCGGCGGCGGCGGCGGGGCTGGTACCGCAGGTGGCAACAGCACAGCAACCGGGGCTGGTAACGGTGGAAGTGGGTTTATATCCACCATCAGCGGTTCGTCTCTTACTTACGCTGGGGGCGGCGGCGCGGGTGGGTACAACGGCGGGTTTGGTAATCCCGCCGCCGGCACGGGAGGTTCGGGTGGCGGAGGGAATGGCGGATTTGTGAGTGGCAGCGCCGGTACCAATGGCGCCGTCAATACGGGTTCTGGAGGGGGTGGTGGTTCTGGGGGAGTAGGTAACGGCGGGAATGGCGGTTCCGGTTTGGTCATCATTAGTTTTCCATCTTCTTATGGCTCGGGGGGATTCGCGACCGGTTCTTTCACCGTTGCCAACACAGGTGTGAGCCTCATTTACACCTTTACCGGAAACGGTACTTTTTCATTGGGTACCCCTACATTTGGAAGCGATACCTCCGATCAGCTTTGGTACAGTTGTGCTTCACCCAATGGCCCTCCGCCTAACGACGGCACTGGACATGCCTGGTATAGTCCCAATTACAGCACCGCATCCGCCGGAGGTTGGACGACGGCCGCGATTGTTTCTCCCAAAAATGCCGCTTGGGCCGCGCCCTGCAGTATCGCCGGTTCAGGATTAACCCCTAATTGGATTTATATAAATTCCGCGGGGGGAAGCACGGATGCTTGCGGTTCCAATGAAAGTAGTTTTTATTTAAAAACTTTCACCATCCCGACGGGATACGTCATTACCTCGGCCCAATTAGTGTTAGAAGTGGACAATCTCACAAACGGGGGTGTTTATGTAAATGGAAACAACATCAACACAACTTCTGCAACGTACACGGCATGCACCTCTTACACCATCCCGGTCGGAGATTTAAATATCGGAAACAACGTATTGGCCTTAACCGACGACAATACTGGGACCGCGGGTGGAATCGCTTATCAATTTGTTTACACGCTTCTGGCCTACACCCCGACCTCAACCCCTACAAACACACCTTCGAACACCCCGACCAACACTTTCACAATAACCAATACACCCACGAATACCTTCACTATCACTTACACACCAACCATTACGAATACCCCAACCAATACCTTTACGCTCACCAATACGCTAACGAAAACCTTCTCCATCACCAACACACCAACCATTACCAATACCCCAACCAACAGTTTTACGATCACCTATACGCCGACCAATTCTTTTACAATCACCAACACACCAACTATTACGTATACCCCAACCAAGACTTTCACAATTACCAATACCCCCACGAATACCTTCACCAACACAAACTCGCCAACCATTACCAATACCCCAACTAACAGTTTTACGATCACCTATACGCCGACCAATTCCTTTACAATCACCAACACACCAACCATTACGTATACCCCAACCAACACGCTTTCCTTCACACCCACGAATACTTTGACTTTCACACCCAGCAATACACCTACGAATACCTTGTCCTTCACGCCCACCAATACCTTGACCTTTACGCCTTCGAACACCCCGACCAATACACTTTCCTTTACGCCGACGAACACTTTGACTTTCACACCCAGCAACAC
>CAZHFP010000097.1:3041-10906 GCA_964531065.1 uncultured bacterium | reverse complement strand
CCGTGGAGGTACTGGTAGCGGTGCTAGTCGAAGTGGATGTGTTGGTCGAAGTCTTGGTCGAGGTAGCCGTTGCCGTCGCTGTGGCGGTCGCGGTGGCCGTAGCGGTTGAAGTTGAGGTGGAAGTGTTGGTGGAAGTTTTCGTTGCGGTCGAAGTCGCGGTGGCGGTCGCGGTTGAAGTTGAAGTTGAAGTGCTGGTGGAAGTCGAAGTGCTGGTGGAGGTTTTCGTGGAGGTTGACGTAGAGGTGTTGGTAGAGGTCGAAGTCTTGGTTGCCGTAGCGGTGGCGGTGGCGGTAGAAGTCGAAGTGGAAGTGCTGGTGGAAGTTGAAGTAGAAGTGCTGGTTGAGGTCTTAGTCGAGGTCGAGGTGGCGGTGGAAGTGCTGGTAGAGGTCGATGTCGAAGTGGAGGTGCTGGTGGAAGTTTTGGTCGAAGTGGCGGTAGCGGTGCTCGTCGCGGTGCTGGTGGAAGTCGCGGTGGAGGTTTTGGTCGGCGTGGACGTAGGGGTTGAAGTTTTGGTGGGAGTGGGCGTCGGCGGGCAGTTGCCCGTGAATTGGAAGTTCTGGAACGTCGCTTTCGTATTATTCCACTGCGAGATGCCCATGTATCCGCTGCTACAGGCTCCCGGGCCGGAATAAGTGGCGACAACCGCCGCCGCGGCCAACCCAGCTTGGCTGGTGGCGATCTTGACCGCGTATTGGCAGGAAGCATTGACATCCACTTCCACCCAATAGGGGCAGCCATTGAGGGCGCCGTTGGCAAGGGAAGTCGTCGAAACGGTCGAGGACACTCCGCCGGTGTACTTCATCCAATAAAGGGTGCCCGGGTTGGAAGCGCCGTTATTGAAAAACTGGATGCCGTAACCGTTGCCGGTGGTCGGATCATAACCAAAAACCAAACCACCAAAGGTGCTTCCATCCGTGGGCTGGCACATGGAAACCTGAAGGGTTCCCGGCGCGCTGTTCACCTGGTTGTTAATCAAAAAGTTGTTGATCGATCCGTGGCTGCAGCAGGTCTGGAGTGAAATCGAGCCACCGCTTTGGCCCCAAGTACCCTCATCATATGGAACCGTTCCGGAATTCCACCCAAAGGGCGGTCCGCCTGACCCGTTAAAGTTGGTGGTCACCGAGCATTGCTGGGTTGGGTTACATTGGTACTCCGCCACAACAGCCTGCTGCCAAAAAGAGGACTTGGCGGTTTGCGTGCCGATGTACAAACCCCACTCGAAATTCGTCGCCCCGCCCTGGAAGTTTGTTCCGAGATTGTAATTCCGGGCCGTGTCCTTCGGACCGCATTCCAAAATCCCCGGAGGGCCGCTCCAAACCGCGGGAGAACCGGTGCCGGTTGCGCCGCCCGATCCGTATTTCTCGATTTGATCCGAGTCACCGTTAAGATTTCCCTCGTTGCACTGCTCCATCCCTCCCACCGCTGACATCTTGGTACTAGAGGTGGAACAGCTTAAACCTAAACAGGTCCAATCCAGTTTGGTGTCCGGCGGCGTCGCCCCATCCACCACTTGCCCATTTTCCTCAATGTGCCAAACGCTGTTACCGTCGGAGATGGCGACCGCGTTGGTGCTGGTCTCACCTGGTACGGTGTATAGTACCACCAGTGAATCACCTTGGCAGCCATCGGTAAATCCCGAGAGAGTATAGGTTCCGCTGCCAATCCCGCTGACTCCGTAACGCTCGCTGTACCAATTGCCTCCCAATCCATGTCCGTTGGTTGTAACCGGCGCGGCCGGCAGCACACCAGCGCTGGTGTTGCTTCCGTTCACTTTAATCGCCGCTGAAGAATCCGCTGTTCCCGTGTACTCCACATAAGCATAGGCCGTCACCGGCACCGCTCCAGCCGGAAGCGTAACCGTTAAGCCGGATCCGCAAGCGCCGCCCACCGTCAATTCGTGCAGTCCAACTCCCTCAGCCACCTGCATGGATTGTTGTTGTGAGGCGGCGCTGGGTTGCGTAACTGAGCAAGTGTGGTAAGTCACCTGCGCGGAAGTTTGAAAAGTGGAAAGGAAAGTAACGAGGAAAAGAGACACAATGAGGCTCGCGCGGATCTTGTTAGCCAAGCCGCTCAAGAAATAATCGGGATAAATTATTTTTTCGAAATTTTTAAAAATAATTTTCGCTCCATTTGAATCTTAAAGCCCCCGTTATCAAAAAACGATTTTAGGAGCTTCAACCAAATCTAATTTTTTTAGAACCCTTAAAAAAATTGTAGGCGTTGTTAAGGCTTGGCTGGATTCATCTCATCTGTTTTGTTGTATTAAATATAGCACGTATTTCACGAAAAATGTCACGGATTTAATGTTAAAAACAACCATTTCAACCGGTTTAAGCTCCCTTCTTTCAGTTAACCTAAAACCCCCTTTAAAAGCACCCTTTCTCACAAATCGAATAGGGTTCCTACTCCCTAATTCCCTGTTTCATTGTAGGATTGAGCCATGAAATTCATCAAAAACCCGGCAGCCTGGACCCTCCCCTTTCTTTTCCTGGCCGCCCTCGCCCACGCCGATTTCGGAAATTATTTTATCCTCAACTCGAGGATTTCCCTTCCCTTAGATCACGCGGAAAAAAAAATTTCATTTCGATTTACCTGCCGCAAAGACATGAACCTCACTGCCGCTTCCTTCTACTGTGAAAAAATTCAGCGTCCGCCTTCTTATCAACTAAGTCTTCGCGGGGACGAGGGAGGAATTCCTTCCCAAGAGCCTCTGGGCATTTCGAGAATCACCCCCAAAGCCGGAAGCTGGAATACGGCCTCCTTCAGCGATCTCCCGCTTTACGCCGGGAAGGTCTACCACTTGGTGATTGAATACGACGCCAACCGTGGAGGAAGCCATCCGGTGGGAAAGATCGGTCCGGAAAATTTCGCTTCCGTCGCCTTTACTTCTCCTCTGAATCCATTCCACCCCCGCGATGAAAAACCGGACAAAAACTCCAATGTGCTGGAATATCAGGAAGGCCGCTGGAAGGTCATGAACCTCCAACCCCTTTACGCGCTTCTAGCCAGCGGCCTCCAAAGCCAGGGCAACCCCTATGATGATTTTGGCGAACGGCCCATCCACGGCAACGGAACTCCCGACGATCCTTCTGATGACGTCATCCAAGGCGAAGCCCTACATCCCCATGGCGGCATCAACCCCAAAGGTTTTTTAATCCGAGTCCGCAAACAGGGAAATCCGACCAGTCCCTTGAACTTCAGGGTCTATTCCATCGATCACCTTCACCATAAAACGAGTTTGGTTTATTCGGGGCTGGCCTTGAACCCCAACCAAGCTTCGGAAAATTTCCAATGGGTGACCATCGGGCTGGATCCCAAAAGCAGCCTCGAAGCATTCCCCCCGGAGTGCCGATGTGTGGTTTTCCAAACCAATTCGGGAAGGTCCGGAACCGGCTCTTCCGCGTGTGAGGATTGCTATCTCCTTTCCGACATGGGAAATTCAGGAGGGCTGGCCAGCGCCGACTACTTGAGTTTTGACGGGGGTGCCCACTTGTCCCGGGCCGTCACCTCGAACGATGGATGGAAAACTTGGTCCGATGATTTTGAGCGGGACGCGAACGTGGTCATTCTCGGAAACTACAGCATGATTGAACCAACCCCCGTCCCCGCTATTCCCACTCCCCTACCCTGGACGAATGGAATGATTCCATGAGGAACCACTCCCTCTCCGTTTCCGGATCCTTTCGGATTTTTAAATTCTCTCTGTTTATTTTAATTTTCCTTTTCCCGGTTTTGGCTACCGCCCAGGAACTCCTGGATAGCGTGGACAGCCTCCTCTCCGCCCAATTCGCCGCCGCCACCCGAACGCAAAGCGGATTTTTAAACGACGCCCTCTCCGCGGAAAAAGCCGCGCTGGAAACGGCGCAGCACCGTTACGGTCCGACCCATCTTTCCCTCGTTCCCGTCCTCACCGACCTAGCCACCCTTTATCGAATCATGGGCCGGTACGAGGAAGCGGAAAGCCAGTTGAAATGGGGATTGGCCCTCCGGGAAAAGGCCCTCGGAACCCATGACGCTTCCTTAGCCGATTCGCTGGACCCATTGGCCTCTCTTTATAGCGAAGAGGGGCGCTGGGAGGAGGCGGAATTTTTTGAAAAAAAAGCGTTGGTTCTCCGGGAAGCATCCGGAAACCCGGATTCGCTGGCCGCGTCCCTGTCCCTTTTGGGCGACATCGAACTCAACCTGAATAAAAACTTCGAGGCCCGTAATTTTTTAACCCGGGGCCTGGCGGTCCAAGAAAAAACCGCGGGTAATCCAGCCGAAACCTTGAGTTTGTTGAACCGTCTCTCGAAAGCGTGCCAAGCTGGGAACAACCCCGCCGACGCCGAAGCCAACCTGCTGAAAGCCCTCGCCCTCGCGAAAAAATCCTTCGCCGCCAACAGCATTGAGGAAGCCGATGCCCTGGAAAAATTAGCTGATTTCTATTTCGCCGCCGGCCAAAAGGAAAAGGCCGCCGCCCTTTATCAGTCCGCCCTTAAGATTGATAAGGGTTTTGTGGGGGTCTATTACGGATATTCGGTTCTTCCCTATATGCAGCGCTTGGCGGTAGCCTACCAGGCCGCGGGGGATGCCGCCTCCGCGAAGGATTTACTGGAAAAAGCTCTGGTGACTTGCCGGGATTCTTACGGCCCCCGCCACCCTCTGCTCGCCGTCACTCTTTTACGTCTGGCCCGCGCGGAAGAAACCCTGGGCGATTCCAAGGCCGCCCGGTCCCACCGGGAGCAAGTCCTTGAAATTTTAAAATCCCATTTCGCGAAAAATTACCCTTTGATTCTTGAGGTTGAGGGTCAGCTGGCAAAATAAATACCTTTCAGGAAACCATGCCCGAGATCAAAACCGCTTCGCCCCCTTTTGACTTCCGTTGGAAGAACCTGGTCCAATCCCGCTGGATCTATCCGCTGTCCGCCTGTTTTCTGCTCGTCATTCTTTTTTCCGCGAAACAAATCGGCACTTACGACTTAGGGATGCACTTGGCGGGAGGGCGGTGGATTGTTCAGCACCATTCTTTCCCCGCCAAAGACACCTTCACCACCACCCAGACCGATCGGGATTACCTGGATTTCCATGGCCTTTATCAAATCATCCTCTATCTCACGGAAAAATTCCTCGGTTATGGCGCCCTGACGCTCCTTCATATGGGGGTGATCAGCCTCTGCTTCGTCCTGCTTTTCTGGCGCTTAAAATGGGCCGCCGCCACGCCCGGTTGGACCTGCCTCTTGATGGTCGCGGCGGTTCTGCTTTTGGAGCGGCGCTGCGTGGCGCGGCCCGAGGTTTTTTCCTGGCTTTTCTTAAGCCTGACGCTGCTGGTTTTGGATCTGCGCGCGCGGGGAAGAAACTATTTATTTTACCTTCCCCTCATTCAGTTATTTTGGGTCAATACGGAAGCGCTTTTTATGCTCGGATGGCTGGCCATGGGTTCTTACCTGATCAGCAGCCGGATCCACCAAAAGCGCTGGGACGCCCCGCTGATCCGATTTTCCCTTTTTTCCCTCGGGGCGGACCTGTTGAATCCTTATTTTATCAAGGGCGCGGCTTTTCCCCTGGTCCTCTTGACCCGGTTCCAAAGCGGAAACCCATTCCGGCAAACCATCTCAGAATTTTCGACCCCCTGGCAATATTTCCAAACCCAAAAAACCCACCATGACTTCAACCTGCAGATACTTCTTTTTTTCCTGCTGGCCGTCCTTTCCATCCTCGGGACGCTCTTAACCCTCCGGCAAAGAAAATTTCACGAAGTCCTCTTGCTGGCCGCATTTGGCTGGCTGGGTTTCTCCATGGTGAGAAACATCCCCCTCTTCGCCCTGGTCGCGGCCCCCATCCTCGCCTCCCAAGCGGCGGATTTTTCATCCCGCTGGAAAGGGGAGGGGCTTCGGGGCGGTTCCACCCCGATCCTCATGGCTCTGCTCATTTTTTTGTTGGGACTAAGGGTGGTCACCAACGCTTATTACATCGGAGACCGCAGGGTTGACCGCTTGGGGATAGGACTAGGTGAGGACCGCCTGCCGGTAAAAGCCGCGGAGTTTTTAACCAGCCGCCGCTTGAACGGCCGTCTATTGAATAATTTGGGCTTTGGGGGTTGGCTGGATTGGAAGGGGCCCCAGCCAGTCTTTATCGACGGGCGCCTGGAAGTGATGGATTCGGATTTTTACGGGGAATATCTTAAAAGTTTTCAAGGCAACGGCTTGTCTCAATTGGTACTGCGGTACCAGCCCCAACTGATCCTCGCCGAATATAATTCGTCATCCTCTTGGATTGAGCAATTAAGATCCTTTGCCGATTGGCGCCTGATTTACTTGGATGAATGCACCGCCATCTACGCCCATGGCGACTACGCGCGGGAATGCCCTCCTCTTTCCTATGCCGCACTTCTTTCGGACAGGCGAATCGCTCCTTCGGCCGATGAGGCCGCGGCAAAAGAACTGGAACAAACCAATTCCAATCCTTTTCTTTTTTGGCTCGAGGGTTTTTACCGGCCGCGGAACTACTCCATGGGGCTTTCCAGCTTGGGACTTTTTAGTTTACGGGCGGGCGAATATCCCGCGGCCAGGGATTTTTTCATGGAGTGCCTGCGCCGATCCCGGGGTGGCTACGAAGAAATTTATTTCAATCTCGGGGTCACCTATTTGCACCTCAAAAATTTCGCCTTGGGGAAGGCCTTTCTTCAGCGGGCCTTGAAGCTGAACCCCCAAAATCCTTCAACCCTTCAAATGTTAAGCCAGTTGCAGGCCTATTAGAGCCCCACCGGGAACGGCCTCCGTCCTTTCAAATCAACTCAAATTCCGCTAAACTCCCCTTCAAATTAACGCCGAAAAACCATAAGGTAATGTCGACATGACCCCTGAAAAACCAACCTTCCCCATGGCGGAAGCCAAAAAAATAGTCGAGGATCTCTTTGAGCCCAGCGGCTTCATCTACTGGGTGGACTTTCTATTCAATACCTTTTTGGGCTGGGGAGCCTTTACCGTCGCCGTTCAAGCCCCGCTCTATTCCCTCCCGCAGATTTTTTCCATGCTGGTCGCCATTTTTTGCCTCTACCGCGCCGTCATTTTCATTCATGAACTTACCCATTTAAAAAAGGATTCCTTTCCCTTATTTCGGTTCGTCTGGAATCTCCTTTGCGGGTTCCCCTTCATGGTTCCCTCCTTCACTTATATGGGGGTCCATATTGACCATCACAAGCAGAAAATGTACGGCACGAAAGAAGACGGCGAATATCTGCCCTTTGTCCTGCTTGGCCGTTTCCGCATCATCCTATTCTTCATTACCATGCTGGCCGTACCTTTGGTTTTCTTGATCCGGTTCCTTTTAACGCCCCTGTCCTACCTGGTGCCGCCCTTGAGGAAACTTCTATGGGAATACCTCTCCTCCCTGTCCATTGATCCGGATTGGAAAAGGCCCGAGCCCCAAGAAAGGGACGGGAAATATTGGAGATTGCAGGAATGGATGACGTTTCTCTATGCCGCGGCTTTTGTTTTCCTGTTATGGAAAGGGATTTTGCCCCTGAAAGTTTTTATCCTATGGTACATCCTGGCCACCGCCATCCTGCTGACCAACGGCCTTCGGACCATCGCGGCCACCCACTGCTACCGCAACCCTTCCGATCATATTTTGGAATTCTCGGAGCAATTGTTGGACTCGGTGACCGTACCGGGCAATCCAGTCACCACGGGCCTCTGGGCCCCGGTGGGCTTGCGCTACCATTCGGTCCATCATTTATTTCCCGGCATGCCCTACCACCACCTGGGCGAAGCCCATCGGCGGTTGATGAAGGAATTGCCCGCCGATTCGGTCTACCATTTGACATTGAGGAAAAGTCTCTGGGATGGTTTCACCTGCTTGTGGATGGAGACGGCCTCGGCCCAGGC
>CAZHFP010000097.1:0-2941 GCA_964531065.1 uncultured bacterium | reverse complement strand
CAGCTTACTTCCATTTTATTTTTTCCCATTTCAGGGCTTTAAGATTCACCTGTCGGAGGCAATCGATGAAATCCTTCGGCGGCGGCACCCAAAAGGTTTTGAGCGTTCCCGTCTTGGGATGCTGAAAAGACAGCCGAAAGGCGTGCAGCATTTGGCGTTCGGCCTTTCCCGAATCCTCGCCGTAAACCGAATCCCCCAAAATGGGATGCTTGATGAAGGCCATATGGACCCGGATCTGGTGGGTTCGTCCCGTTTCGAGTTTTAAATGCAGAAGGCTGGCCGTTTCATTCGACTCCAATGACGCGAAATGGGTCACGGCGGTCCGGCCGCTCTCGGGCCGCACGGCCATTTTCTTGCGGGCGCTGGCGTGGCGTCCCAGGGGGGCGTCCACCGTTCCATTGTCCATCAAATGGCCCTTCACGATTCCCAAATACTCCCGGCTTAATTTCCGGGTCTTCAATTGCTTGACCAGGCTTTTATAGGCGAGGTCCGATTTGGCCGCGACCAAAAGACCCGAGGTGTCCTTGTCCAGCCGGTGGACCAACCCCGGACGCTGAATCCCTCCCACTCCCACGATATCGGGGCAATGGGCGACGAGGGCGTTCATCAGGGTCTGGTCCGGATTCCCCGCCCCCGGATGCACCACCAACCCCACCGGTTTATTAATCACGAGAATATTCGAGTCCTCAAAAACAATGTCCAAGGCAAGGGGCTGGGCCTTGATATCGGTTTTCGCGGCCGGCGGAATGGTCACTTCGAAGGATTGTCCCTCCAGGACGACTAATCCCGCCTTCATGACCTTAACGCGGAATAGGGGAATGACATTTCCCTTTTGAATCAGCGATTGGATCTGCGTGCGGGAAAATTCGGAAAGCTCGGAGGTTAAAAACAAATCCAGCCTCTTGCCCGCTTGTTCAGGCGAAACAACGAGCACGGTTTTTTGGATTGATGAAGAGGAAGGTTTCATAAGCTGGGATCTATTCTACTCAATTCGCGGAAGACTTCCGGACTTTCCTTGCGTCCAAAAGGATCACCAGTACCATCGCCAGGGAAAGCATCACGATCAGCCCACTCACGGCCTGCGAGGCGGAATTAAAAATAACAAGATAATGCTTGTTCCAATCCCTCCGCCAAAATTCGATGACGAACCTTAATAACCCGTAGGTTAGGCCGTAAAGGGATGAGGACAGCCAGGGAAACCGCAGGGTCCATTTCCGAGCCCGCCAGAGGATAAAAAAAAGGATTAAATCACCCGCCATTTCCCAAAGCTGGGTGGGCAGGTGGGGCAATTGGTCCGGCGCTCCGGGAAATACCATACCATAGACATGATCCTCGTTCCCGTAGCAGCAGCCGTTCAAAAAACAGCCGACCCGTCCGATGGCTTGCCCCAATAGGATATAGGGTGCCACCAAGTCGAAAGCGAAGGCCGTGGGCCATTTTTCGATTTTATACCAGACGATGGCGGCGCCAATGGCGCCGAATAATCCGCCGTAATACACCAGACCGCCCTGCCAAATTTTAACGGCGTCCAGCCAACGGCCGTTTTGGAACTCCTCATGGTTCTCCAGGACGTAAAAAAGCCGGGCCCCCAGGATGGAAAAAATAATCACCCAAGTCCCCAGATCGAAGGCTTTTTGAAAACCCTGTTGGTAACTCAGCCCTATTTTGGGGGCAAGTTTATTTCCGACGTCCTTGGCGAAAAGATAAATGCTCAGGCCCAGCCCCATTGCCAGAAAGAGGCCATAGGAATAAAAATGGATGGGACCGAGCGTCAATAGAATGGGGTACATTTAAATCCTAGTAATTATTTTATCTGTCATTGCGAGGAACGAACTTTGTGACGAAGCAACCTCAGTTCATGGGTTGTGTTCGCTTTACGACGGACCCCGACTCATCAACTTCGAACGACCTATTAAATACCCAACAACTGGGTTTGCTTCGTCGCTGACACCAATGTAAGACGCTCCTCGCAATGACATCAAAGAGATTCTCTCACCCCGCACAGCCGTTCTGTCTCCAAAGGTCTGTCTTCAGCGTTTTTCCTTTTCAAACATATACCCAACCATTAATAAGCAGATGCCCACGGTGATGCAAGAGTCCGCCACATTAAAAATCCAGGGAAACCACTGGTGATAGTGGAACCGCACGTCAATAAAGTCCACGACCTTCCGGTAAAAGACCCGGTCGATGAAATTACCCATAGCCCCGCCCCAAATGAGCCCCAGGGCCAGCCGGGGAATTTTTTTCTCAAAAGGGATAAAGCGCTGGTAGGCGTAAACCACCAATCCCGCGCCCACCGTGATCAGGATGAAAAAAGGAACCCGGAAAACCGCCCGGGTGTCGGCCATAAAGCCAAAGGCCGCCCCGGGATTCTGGATATAGCTTAAATAGAGGTATCCGGGAATTAAAGTTACCGGTTCATTGAGATGAATCATTTTGACCACCAGGGCCTTGGAAACCTGATCCAGCGCCGCCGCCAGGAGGGAAACTTTCAAAAGGCTCATGGCTGATTTTTCCGCTTGGCTGCCCAGATAAACTCCATCAAGAGGAACAGGAGTCCCACCGAGATGCAGGAATCCGCCACGTTGAAAATGTACCATTGGAATTCGTGGTAGCGCACATCAATAAAATCAATGACCCTGCCGTATAACATGCGGTCGATAAAATTTCCCAAGGCCCCGCCCCACACCAGCCCCAGCGCCACGCGGGTTAACAGCTTTTCCGGAGGGATGAGGCGCTGGTAGGTATAGACGATCCAGCCGGCCGCGATGGTGATGGCTACAAAAAACGGGATGCGGACGAAGGTTTCCATACTCGCCATGAAACCAAAGGCGGTTCCAGGATTTTGGATATAGGTGAAGTAAAGATAATCCGGAAAAACCTGAATCGACTCATTCAGTTTAAAGGATTGCAGGATGAGAAACTTGGTAAATTGATCCAT
>CAZHFP010000096.1:5005-10908 GCA_964531065.1 uncultured bacterium | reverse complement strand
GCGGAAAGGATCGCCGGGGGCGAGATGACCCTGGAGGCTTCCGTCGAGGGCGGGGATGAACTGGCGGACCTGGGGGAAACGTTCAACAACATGACCGGAAACCTCCGGACCCTGATCGAGACCGAAAGGAAGGGAAAGTCGGAGCTTGAAAAACTTTTCGAGAAGATCCGTGAAACGGTCAACAACTTGACCTCCTCCACCTCCCAAATTCTGGAAGGAAGCACCCTGCGCGCATCAGGAGCCCTGGACCAAGCCTCAGCGGTGACGCAAACGGTGAGTACGGTCGACCAAGTGCTTCAAACCGCCGAACAGGCGGCCCAAAGGGCCAAGGTGGTCGCGGATTCAACCTTGCGGGCGATGGAAATCGGCAAGGCGGGCCGGCAGTCGGTGGAAGAAACCATCATCGGAATGGGGACGGTCAAGGAACAGGTGGAATCCATGGCGGAAAATATCCTGGCCCTGGCTGAGCAGGCCCAGGCTATCGGTGAAATTATCGCCACGGTCAATGACATGGCCGAACAGACGAATTTACTGGCTTTGAACGCCTCGATCGAAGCTTCTCGGGCCGGTGAACACGGGAAGGGGTTTTCGGTCGTGGCGGGTGAGGTCAAGGTTTTGGCCGACCAATCCAAGAAGGCGACGGCCCAGGTGCGGAAAATCCTGGGGGAAATCCAAAAAGCCACCAATGGAGCGGTCATTGTCACCGAGGAAGGAACCAAGAGCGTGAACGCGGCGATCAAGGTCGTCCACCAGGCGGGGGAAACCATTCGAACCCTGTCCGACACTCTCACGGAAACCTCCACGGCCGCGGCGCAGATTACCGCCTCAGCGGGACAGCAGGCCACGGGTATGGCGCAGATCCACCAGGCCATGAAAAATATCAACGTGGTGACGGGCCAGAATGTTGCCTCCGCGGGCCAGACGGAAAAGGCCGCCCGGGATTTGAACCTATTGGGCGGACAGTTAAGGGAAATGGTGCTCAGCTACCGCGCCGGAAAGATTTAAAAACCTATTCACCGCAAAGGCGCAGAGACACGGATAAACAAAGGAAATCAATCTTGTGGTTCGCTGGTTGATGAAAAATTAAGTTTTTCTCTTCGTCCCTGCGCTTTTGCGGTGAGAATGATTTTCGGATTTTAAGTTGAGGTTTTGATTTATGGATAAAGACAAACTCATTGAGCGGCTGCTGGTGACCTTTCTCGAGGAATTAGAGGAAGGCGTGCGTGCCCTCAATAAAGATCTGTTGGCCCTGGATAAGAAACCAACCCCGGAAGAACGGGGAGAAATCCTCAAGACCCTCTTTCGAACAGCCCACAGCTTGAAAGGCGCCTCGAGGTCGGTGAATCTCCCCTTAGTGGAGGAGGCCTGCCACCGCATGGAGGAAATTCTTTCAAAAATCCGGGAAGGACAGGAATCCTTTACCCCGGACCTTTTAAAAATATTTTTTGAGGCCGCCGATGCCCTGGGAGACGGGGCAGGCCTATTGCGGAAAAAGAAGACCCTGTCAGGATCGGCGCTGGAGGCCTTGATTCCCCGGTTAACGGTCAGCGGGAGTAGGGCTGTTTCCATGCCCCTTGAGATCGAAACCGCCTCCTCGAAGACCCCGCCTCCCAAAGTCGTGGAAAACTTTGTCCGAATTTCCCCGGAAAAATTGGACCGGTTGATGGTGGATAGCGGGGAACTCCTCACCGCCCGCCGCCGGGCGGAATGGAGAAATTCGGATTTGGCGGGATTGATCGAGACCCTGGGGCATTGGAAGGAGGAATGGAAATCGGCCGAGCGTTATTTCCGCAAGATTCATTCGCCCCGGGAGGGAACGGAAGAAAGCCCGACCCTCCTCCCTAAAAGGGCCGCTAAAGTCCTCCATGGGGCAAAGGACCGCCTACGGGACATGGAAAGCGGACTGGAGCGGTTGGCGAAGGGGATGGCGGGGGACACCCGGACCCTGGAACAAACCTCCGAACTATTGGATGAAGGCATACGCCGAGCCCGGATGCTTCCTTTTTCCGAGGCTTGCGAGGGATTGGAACGGATCGTTCGGGACATGGCCGGGATCAACGGCAAGGAAGTGGAATTCATCCTGAAGGGCGGCGAAGTGGAGTTGGATCGAGCCATCGTCGATAAATTACGGGACCCTTTATTTCATTTGGTCCGCAACGCCGTGGATCATGGTTTGGAAACTCCGGACGAAAGACGGGCCGTGGGAAAACCGGCGCGGGGAAGGGTAATGGTGGAGGCGGAGCTCAAGGGAGGACGCATTGAAATGTGCGTGAAGGACGACGGAAGAGGCTTGGATATCCAAGCTATCCGTGAAAAGGCGCGCAAGAAGGGATGGTCCGAGCCGGAAAACGACCGGGAACTGGCTCGATTTATTTTTACCTCCGGTTTTTCCACTTCGCAGACGGTCACCGCTTTCTCGGGCCGGGGAGTAGGCCTGGATGTGGTCAAGAGCCAGGTGGAATCGGTCCATGGATCGGTGGATTTTACTTACGAACCGGGAAAAGGGTCTTGTTTCATCATGACGGCTCCCTTAACGCTCACGACGGTCCGGGCCCTTTTGGCCTTGGCGGGAGGACAAACCTACGCTTTCTTAAGCTCGGCGGTCGAAGGCCTTTTGAGGATCGACGCGAAGGATCTGCATGTCATCGAGGGAAAAGAAAGGGTTCTGTTGGAGGGCCAGGCGGTTCCCGTGATCGCGCTATCCGAACTGCTGGGGGTGGAAGCCCTTCCCGGAACCAAGGGAAAGGCGCCGTCGGTAATTTTATCGGCGGGGGGCCGCAGAGCCGTGGTGGTGGTCGAGGAAATGATCGCGGAGCAGGAAATCGTCGTCAAGAGCTTGGGCCCCTGCCTCCCCCGGCTTAAGCATTTCGCCGGGGCCACGGTGCTTTCGACGGGAAAAATCGCGCTCATCCTGAACGCGAGAAACCTTTTAAAAAGCGTGTTCGAAAAAACCTCAACCCATGGAGTCGCCCAATCCTTTGCCGGCCCTTCCCGGTTGATCGCCAAACGCCTGTTGGTGGTGGATGACTCGGTCACGACCCGGAGCTTTGAAAAAAGCGTTTTGGAGGAGGCGGGTTACGAGGTGCTGGACGCGGCGGACGGGGCGGAAGCTTGGAGGATGCTCCAGGAGAAGGGGGCGGACCTGGTGGTAAGCGACGTAGAAATGCCCCGCATGGATGGGTTTACCTTGGCCGAAGCCATCCGGGGTTCAGAGCGGTTCCGGGAGCTTCCCGTGATCTTGGTGACGGCCCTGGAAAGCGAGAAAGACCGTGCCAGGGGGATCGAGGCCGGCGCGGACGCTTATCTTTTGAAAAGCGCCTTTGATCAAAAAAAACTTTTAGCGGTTATTTCACAGCTTTTATAGGAGAACTATGATTCGCGTGCTTGTGGCGGAAGACTCGGATACAACTAGGCAGTGGCTGGTAACCCTTCTGCGGGAGGATCCGGACATTCAAGTGGTGGGTGAGGCGAAAGACGGATTGGAAGCGGTGGAACTGACGCTAAAACTCCAACCCAATATCGTGGCGATGGACATCGTTATGCCCGAAATGGACGGGTTTGAGGCCACCAAACGCATCATGTCGGTGATCCCCACCCCGATCGTGATTGTTTCCAACATCGCGAACGTCCGGGAAATACAGGTTTCCCTGCAGACCCTTAAGGTGGGGGCGCTCGCCGTGCTCAAGAAGCCGGGGGGACCGGGAGATCCAGAGAATGAAAAGGACAGTTCCATCTTTGTCTCCACCATCAAGATTATGTCGAAGGTGAAACTGATCCGCCACTGGCCCAAGCCGTCCAAGGACACCATCGCCCCCGTTCCCAGGGTTTTTTCAAAGAAATTCCCGGAAGGAAAGAATGGAAGGGTGATCGTCATCGCGGCTTCCACCGGCGGGCCCGCGGCCCTCAATCGGATATTTTCCGAACTGCCGGGAAATTTTTCCACACCCATCCTGGTGGTTCAGCACATACCGGATGGATTTCTGCAGGGATGCGCCACCTGGATGAATTCAAACTCCTCCCTCCGTATCAAGATCGCCGAAGAGGGTGAAACGCCTGAGCCTGGTTCGGTTTACCTGGCGGGGGACGGGGCCCACCTGGGGGTTTCCCCCCAAGCCACCCTGGTCTACTCCTCGGGCGGTCCCATTAAAGGTTCCCGCCCCTCGGGTTCCTTCCTATTCGAATCGGCGGCGAAGGTCTATGGTTCTTCCACCTTGGCGGTGGTGTTGACGGGCATGGGATCGGACGGCGCCGCGGGGTTAAAAGCCGTGAAGGAAGCGGGCGGCTGGATCATGGCCCAGGACAAGGAAACCTCGGCCTTTTTTGAGATGCCGGAGGAAGCCGTCAAAACGGGTTACGTCAACCTGGTTTTACCGTTAACGGAGATAGCCGCCTTGCTGATGCAAATCACTTCGCCGGAAGAAGCCGTATGATCCGGGTATTAGTGGCGGATGACTCGGAGACGACCCTGCAAATGCTCGTGGCCATGCTTCGGGAAGACCCGGAGATGGAGGTGGTGGGTCAGGCGAAAAACGGCCTCGAGGCCGTACAGCTGACCCGGAGCCTGCGGCCGGACGTTGTGGCGATGGATATCGTCATGCCCGAAATGAACGGCTTTGAGGCGACCAAACTCATCATGATCGAGACTCCCACGCCCATCGTCATTATTTCCAGCAGCGTGAACATCCGGGAGGTGCAGGTGGCCTTGCTCGCGCTCAAGGCCGGGGCTCTGACCATCATGACAAAGCCCGGCGGTCCGGGCGACAGAGACCATGAGGCGGAGCGGTCCAAATTTATTTCAACCCTCAAGATCATGTCGCAGGTGAAAGTGGTCGGGCATTGGCCGGATCAATCGGGTGTGAAAACCGCCAAGATCCCAAGGAAAGCTTTGCCAAAGCTCCCTCTGGGTAAAAGGGGAGGGATCGTCGTGGTCGCGGCTTCCACCGGAGGACCCGCGGCCTTGAACAAGATTTTTTCCGAACTGCCCGGCGATTTTCCGGTTCCCATCCTGGTGGTCCAGCATATGGCCAAGGGATTCATGCCGGGCTGCGCGGCCTGGATGGGCGCGAACTCCGGCCTCAAGGTCAAGGTAGCCGAGGAGGGGGAAACTCTGGCGCCCGGCACGGTTTACCTGGCAGGGGATGACCGGCATATGGGGGTCTCCGACCATTCGACCATTCTTTATTCTTCAGCGGATCCGGTCGGAGGTTTCCGGCCTTCGGGAACTTTCCTCTTTGAATCGGCCGCGAAATCTTATGGTTACTCGACCTTGGCCCTGGTTTTGACGGGCATGGGAAACGATGGGGTCGCGGGTTTGAAAAAGATAAGGGACGCGGGAGGCTGGATCATCGTCCAGGACAAGAAGAGCTCGGTGATTTATGGGATGCCGGCGGAGGCCATCAAGTCGGGCCACGTTGACTGGGTGATGCCCTTGGACGAGATAGCAGGGCGGTTGATGGAAATGATTCCTTCGGAGGCGAAAAGATGACGGGACGAATATTGATTGTTGAGGACAGCGCGACTCAAAGAGAGAAATTGAGGATTATCCTGGAGGCGGAAGGTTTCGAGGTGATGGCCGCATCGGATGGGGCGGAAGGCCTGAAGTTCGCCGGTGAGTCGCCTTTCGACCTGGTCATTTCCGATATCATGATGCCGGGCTTCTCGGGCTATGAATTGTGCTGCCAATTGAAAAAGGAAGGTCCGAACAAGGACGTGCCGGTCATCCTTTTGACGACCTTGAGCGATCCCATGGATGTCATCCAGGGATTGGAATGCGGGGCGGATAATTTCATCATCAAGCCTTATGAGCCCGAAGTGCTGGTCCAACGGGTCCAAAACGTTCTTGAAAATTGGAGGTTGCGCGCCCAAGGAAAGTTGAATCTAGGGAATGAGATATTTTTTCTGGG
>CAZHFP010000096.1:3744-4905 GCA_964531065.1 uncultured bacterium | reverse complement strand
AAGGAAAGGTGCTGGAAGCCAACTGGCAGGCGGGCCGGTTGTTCGGCCTGGTGCGTTCGGAAATCGAGGAGACTGATTTTTTCAGCCTCCTGCCGAAGGGCCAGAGGGAAAAGGCGAAAGAGGGGTTCCGCCGTCTGGTGGAAGACAAGACTCCCTTCGTCCAGGAATATAACCTGGCGGACTTTCAGGAGGGATATTACGTGGAATGCTCCATTTCCCTGGTGGATATGGGTGAGAAACTGGCGGTCGCCATATTCCGCAACATGACGGAAAGAAAAAAAACCGAGCAGGACTTGCGGAAATATTCGGAGGAACTTGAGCGTTCCAACGAGGAACTAAGGGAATTTACTTTCGCCGCCTCGCAGGACCTTCAGGAGCCCTTCCGTAAAATTCAAACCTTCGCTTATATGCTGACGAACGACTCGCGGGACCACCTAGTCGAGACCTTACGGGATCAACTGGACCCGGTCTCCAAATCCCTGGAGCGGATGAGGTTGTTGATTTCAAAATTATCAAACCCCTCCCGGGCCGTAACTGGCAATAAGGACATCGTTACCTCTCCGCCCCAGGGCGGAAATGTGGCGGTAATGTCCCAACCGGAGAAAGCAGAAAAAAAATAACCGTCGAAAACCTGTTTCTTCCGGATTCCATTGGTCTTTACCGGCGGAGGTTCGCGCCGAAAGTTGTCCGATCTGTGCGTCTGGGCATTATCAATTTGATAGCTTTCGCGGCCGTTACGATCAATTATTAATATTGAGGATGAAGTTTTTAAGGCGTTCAAGAGTACAATCATAACGATCAAACAGCTTTCTCATAGTTGATCGTCGGCCCCGGAGAATGTCCTTAGGGAATCCGTTCCAAGTTTATAAGCTCCTCTTGGTTCAACCAACTCGGCCCTTTCAAACGACCCTTGATTCATTAAATTTTAACTTAAAAAATGTTGTTCGTCATGGAGGCGTACATGCGAGTGAAAGACCTCGATTTAAAAGAGCTGTTGGAATTGGACCCGGGCGGCGGTATGGTGCATTTCGCCGGCCAGAGAGCCTTGATTATGGACGCGGTGGCCCAAGGGCTCCTGCGGAAGGAACTGATCGATAATTACGGCGAGAAAATCGCCCGCGGCATCCTCAGCCGTTACGGTTATATCCACGGCCGCCGCTT
>CAZHFP010000096.1:0-3644 GCA_964531065.1 uncultured bacterium | reverse complement strand
CGGGATGTCACCACCACCTTGAAGCGAACGGAAACCGAATTGCGGGAGAAGACCCGCAAGCTGGCCATCATCGCCAAGATCGAGGAAGATCCGGGAGAGCTAATGGCCCGCAGCCCGGAGATGCGCAAATTAATGGAACTGGCCAAGACTATCGCCGCTATCGATTCCACCGTACTCATTACGGGCGAGAGCGGCACCGGAAAGGAACGGGTGGCGCGGTTTGTTCACGACCATTCGCCCCACGTGGGCGGGCCCTTTATCGCGGTTAATTGCGGGGCGATCACTGAGACCCTTTTGGAAAGCGAGCTTTTTGGACATGCCCGCGGATCCTTCACCGGAGCCACGACGGACCGGCCGGGGCTTTTTGAGGCCGCCAACGGCGGAACCCTTTTTTTGGATGAGGTCGGGGAGATCGCTCTTCCCATGCAGGTGAAGCTTTTGCGGGCGCTCCAGGAGAGGGAAGTCAGGCGTGTGGGAGAAAATAAAACCCGCCCCATCAACGTGCGCATCGTCAGCGCCACCAACAAGGATTTGAAAATTGAGGTGGCGGAAAAAAGGTTCCGCGAGGATCTTTATTACCGCTTGAACGTGGTCGAGCTGGCCGTTCCCGCTTTGCGCAAACGCCGGGAAGATATCCTTCCCCTGGCGCGGATGCTCCTGGCGGAAGCGGCGATCCAAATGAAAAGGGCGGTGGACGGACTGACCGCGGCCGCGGCGGACCAGCTGCTCGGCTATCAGTGGCCCGGCAATGTGCGGGAGCTGGCCAACGCCATGGAAAGGGCGGTCGCGGTGGCCAAGACCAACCGCGTCGACCTTGAGGACCTGCCCCCGGAAGTGCGCCTAGTGCTGCCCCTAATTTCCGAAAAGGGAGTTCCCCGTTTTTTAAGGGACGTGGAGAAGGATTGTATTTTGGGGGCCCTGGAAAAAACCAAGGGCAATCGGACCCAGGCGGCGGAGTTGATGGGCATGGGCGTGGCCACACTGTACCGAAAGTTGAAAATCTACAAACTGGAAACGGTGAAAAGCTGAAACGGCATTCCTGGCGCGAAAAGCTAAGAATGGGTTTGACCGGAAATTCCCGCCGGCTTTACTTCGGGAATGGAATGGAAAAGCGAGGCCCGCGAAAAGGCAGGCTTCAACTTTCCTTCTGTTCAAAGGGATGGTTATGAAAAATCAAGAGGCCGCCGGCAGCGCGGGGTTGGTTTATGACGCCGCCGACCTGGCTTCTATCGTGGAATCCTCCAGCGACGCGATTTATTCGGTTTCCCTTGAGGGGGACATTTTAAGCTGGAATCCCGGTGCGGCGCGGATTTATGGCTTTACCCCGGCGGAAATGGCCGGCCCACACCTTTCTTTGATTGTTTCTCCCGACCGCCGGGACGAGTTTCCAAAGCTTTTGGAAACGATTAAGGGGGGTCTTTCGGTCGCCAATTTCCTCACCACCCATAAAACAAAAAAAGAAGACGAGATTATCCTTTCTTTGTCCGTTTCCCCCATCAAGGACCATTCGGGACGGGTGACAAGGGCGGTCATCATCGCCCGAGATGTCAGCGAGGATGAAAGGGCCAAGATCGTCAAGGAAACGCTTTGGGCCGAGAAGAACGAGTTTTTGGACCGGCTCCGGATCCAATTGGCGGCTATCCCCATCGCCTGCATCTTGAGCAACCAGCATTTCCAATTCACCTATTGGAACCTCGCGGCGGAAAAGACATTCGGGTTCTCTTTTAAAGAGGTGGAAGGGAAGCGCGCCGAGGACCAAATTGTACCGCCCGCCGAAATAGCCATCCTGCAAAACCTGAACGAAAGGCTCGTTCAAGGCGATTTCAAAGGCCGTGAGGCCGTCTTGGCCAATAACGTCCATAAGGACGGGCGGATCATTATTTGCGAGTGGTACAACACCCCCCTTCACGACTCCCAAGGAAATTTCCAGGGATTGATGTCCATGGTGATTGACGTTACGGAGCGGCAGAAGTCCGAGGAGATGCGGTCCCAGTTGGCGGCTATTTTGCAGCAGACCACCGACGCCGTCATCGGCAGCGACTTGGAGGGCCGGATCTTCAGCTGGAACCGCGGAGCCGAAATGATGTTGGGTTATGGGCTGGAGGATATTCTGGGGGAATCCACCGCGATTCTTGTTCCCCCCGACCGCAAGGAAGAGATGGAAAAAATCAGGCATTCGGCGGCGAAAGAACAGAATAGCTCGAATTTCGAAACCGTGATGGTGAGGAAGAACGGCGACTTCGTCGATGTGTCCGTGACCCTGTCGCCGATCAAGGACGTTGTTGGGAAAATTGTCGGAGTTTCGGCCATCTCCCGGGAAATCACGGAACGGAAGCGGACCGAGCATTCCATGAAAAAGAACGAGGAGCAAATGAGGCTGTCCCAAAAAATGGAAGCGGTCGGAACCCTGGCCGGGGGAGTCGCCCACGATTTTAACAATCTCCTGAGCGTCATTGGGGGCAACGGGGATTTCATCAAGGCCTCCCTCGCGCCGGGGGATTCCCGCCTGGAAGAGGTGGATGAAATCGAAAAGGCCGTCCGCCGGGGGGCCGAATTGACCAAACAGCTTTTGGCTTTCGGAAAAAAACAGGTCTCCCAACCCCGCTTGATCAGCCTGAACGACTTGAGCACGGAAATGAGTAAGATGTTCAAGCGGCTGATCGACGCTTCCATCGATTTCGCCGTTATCCAGGACGATCAGTTGAAATGGATGAGGGCTGATCCGGGGCAAATCCAGCAAATTATCCTGAATCTGGTGATCAACGCCAGGGACGCCATGCCCAAGGGCGGGAGGTTGATCGTGGTCACAAAGAACGTTGAGTCGGCCCAGGTTCGGGAGATCAACGGATTAATCATTCCTCCCGGTTCCTACGTGGGAATTTCGGTGACCGATACGGGTTCGGGTATGGACGCGGAAACCCAAAAACATCTCTTCGAGCCCTTTTTCACCACCAAGGGAGAAAAAGGAACGGGGATCGGATTGGCCACGGTTTATAGCTTGGTCCAACAATGGCAAGGACACTTATGGTTTCAAAGCACCCTCGGGGTGGGATCCACCTTTTCTATTTGTTTTCCCGTTGTCCAGGAAGAAGCCCAGGCGGCCGCCAAATCCAAGCCGACTTCCCTGGCCGCCAAGGGTTCGGAAACGATCCTGGTGGCGGAAGACGAGGCGTCGGTGAGGAAAATCGTGGTCCGGGCCATGAAAAGCTTCGGCTATCAGGTCCTGGAAGCGGGCAATGGTTTTGAAGCCGTTCAACAAGCGTGGAAATATAAAGGGACGATCCACCTGCTGTTGACCGACACGGTCATGCCCCGAATGAACGGCAAGGAACTGTCGGATGCCTTGAAGAAGGCCAGACCCGGGATGAAAGTGATTTTCATGTCGGGCTATACTCGTGAAGTCCTATCGCAGCAGGGGACCATCGATTCTTCTATTCATTTGGTTCAAAAGCCCTTTTCCAACGAGGAGTTGGCGGAGCGGGTTCGGGAGGTTTTGGATCAGACTTGAACCGGCGGAATGCCGGATCTTACGCGACCGCTCGAAAATGAGAGGCGGATCAAAGAAAGGCAGATTGATTTATGAAATGCTCCGATTTTACGATTTTGGTGGTTGAGGACGAGCCGGGATTGCGGAAAATTTACGA
>CAZHFP010000095.1:0-10921 GCA_964531065.1 uncultured bacterium | reverse complement strand
GGTTGGACTCGAACCTCATTTCACCAAAGTCACATCATCGATCGAAAGGTCGAAGTCCTCGTCGTTCATTCCTTGGGGTGCGAAAATAATCTGCTTTACCGAATGGTAATCCTGGGGAACCTTGCCGCCCCAGTCGGGCTGGTGGAAGGCGGTCAGGTCCAAATGCACCTTCGTCCAGGATTTCGGAGCGCTGAAGGTCAGGCGGTAGTGGGCGTAATCGGTAACTTGGGTCATAAAAAGCTGAACCTCGTAATTCTTCCCGTCGCCTTTTGCCCAAAACTCAATGGCCTTGAAGTCGCTTAAGTCCATCGGCTCTTCCATGGATAGGGCGGTGTATATAGAAGCGTAGGGCCAGGGTGCCACCAATTTTCCCATATGGCCGAAAATCCTGGCGCTGCCCTTGGAGCCGTTGGCCCCGTCCTTGACGATGAACGCTTCCTTATTTTTAATCAGTGTTCCCAAGCCGCCATTGTCCATTTGCACCTGCCAAGAACCGCCTAAAAGATTTTGGTTTTTCCCCGATTCAAAATCATCCACCACTAATTTTCCGTCCACTGCCGTCATCGTTTTTCCCTTGGCAACAGCCTGGATCGGGGCTTCCTTGAGAGGCTCGGTGCTGAAACGGAAAGGCAAGGCGGGCAGGCCGGCCTGGTTGATTAAATTACAAACAGGATTGTCGGCCCAGGCATAGCGCACTTCCACGGGGGTCTTTACATCAGGGCAGGAAACGACCACTAACCCGCCTTTGGCGATTTTGGCGTCGGCCCAATGGAAAACCCGGTCCGCATTGGCCAAAGCGAAGCCCTTCAGCGGCCCGCCGTCGCTGGTCTTGAGGCCGATCGCATTTTTAAACTTTACAACCATCTTTCCATTTTTAACGAGTGCCGACGCGAACAGGGGTCCGGAACCCACCATCTTTTTTCTGTAAGCCAGGCTCAAGCCTGCCATCGTCGCTCTTTTTCCGACATCCGCTTTATTCTTAGGATGAATATTGTCGGCTTCGCCCAAATCAATGGTCGTCACTAAACCCGTGTTCGGCACATCCAAGGTTTGAAGCTGGGCTTCGCGCAGTTTAGCCCAGTCGCTGTCGCTGGGGTCGGCTTTGACCTGCATGTAATTGGGCAATTGGATGATGAGGAAGGGAAACTTCTCGCTCCAAGCGTCCCGCCAGCTGGTGATCAAGGTGGAAAGCAGTTCGTGATACTGGGATGCCCGCCCCGTGTTGGATTCCCCTTGGTACCAAATGACTCCGCCGATTTTAAACGGCGTCAAGGGAGCGATCATGGCGTTATAAACGATGGCAGGAACTTCCGGCCAATAGGGCGGCTGGACATTAAAGGACATGGAAATGATCTGGCTTGGCGTAAAGGGCTTTGTGGCGCCCCATCCGCCTTGCTTTAAGGAAGCGATCGAGTAGCTGTACCGATGCCAATCGGGGGACAAATCAAAAGAGCCGCTGTTGTAATAGTCGTAGTCCGTGATGGAAGGCTGGCCGAGGGTCATGTTGAACTTTCCGCGGCCCTTGGCGTAAAACTCGACCGCCTCATCATCGCTCAAATCCACCGGCTGATTGTTGTTGAGGGGCGTGTTCATGCCGCCCCATCCGCCGCCTTGCATTAAGCCGCTGAAAACGCCCGCAAGCCCTGAACCCGAAAAAGATTTTCCGGACACGGCGTAAGTCGCGGTGGAGCCGGGCTTGGTCGCAACGCTCCAATTTCCGCCCAATCCTTGTTTTCCTTTTTCCACTTGGACGGTAAGGACTTTACCTTTGCCGTCCTTGGGGATCAGTTGGATATCCGAAAGGTCGCATTCAAAATCATAACCCTTCGTCCAAGTATTTTTTTGGCTGGGATCATTATCCCATTGGGCCATGAGCATTGAGAAAGCAGGGTGCTTGTCCAGGGCTTCGCGCGGCACCCAATCTTCCCCCGGGGTTCCGCCCCAATCGGAGGCGATGAGTCCCACGGGCACCTTAAGGGCCTGGTGGAGTCCTTTCCCAAAGTAATAGGCCACCGCCGAAAAATCCCCGGCCGTGCCGGGAGAACAAATCTTCCAAGCTCCGGGTAAATCATCCTTCGGCTGGTCCGAAACGGCGTGGTCCACGGTGAAGAGGCGTATTTGAGGAAAATCGGCGGCGGCCACTTCCTTGTCCCCATCGTGGGAGTTTTTCAACGCGAATTCCATGTTGCTTTGGCCCGAGCCGATCCAGACTTCCCCGACGAGAACGTCTTGCACCGTTACCGCTTCATCCGCCGTGATGACCATGTCAAAGGGCCCGCCAGCCTTCAGCGCGGGAATGGAAACTTTCCATTTACCGTCGGTGTCGGCGGCGGCGGAAGCTGTTTTTCCGGCCAAAGAGACGGTCACCGTTTGTCCGGCGTCGGCCCAGCCCCAAATAGCCAAGGGTGTTTTTTCTTGAAGCACCATGTGGTCGCTAATGACCGCCGGCAATTTTAATTTTGCCTCGGCTTTGGCCGCCCCGGCGGCGAGGATGATTAAAGATAAAAGAAGAATTCGAGTTTTCAAACGAGGCTCCTTGGCGGATGGGTTGGGAACGACAATTATCTTATCGGGAGGAGGGAATAAACCAAAGCAAAAGCTTAGCGGCGAATGAACGCAAATCGGCGCCATTGACCGATAACGTCTTAAACGTTTGAAACATTTTCTGCTTGTTTTATCGGCGGTTGAAAGTTGTGGATTTCATTAACGGAAATTCGGGTGGATTCGCGGCGGATGGGAACTGGAAGAAATTAAGCTTGGGTGGTCTGGAGAACTTCTTTGAAATCCTGGAAAATGGCCGTTTGAACTATTGTTTGGGTTTCTTCCGCGGGCGCGTTTTGGGCCGTCTCGAAATCAATAAAAGTACCGACGGCGTCGGCGGGAATAAGGCTGGAGGCCTCCTGAACTTCCACCTTGGGAAATTCGGTGTAATCGTAAGGCATGGCTTCCTCAGGATTGGCGAATGGGTTCATAAAGACATTTTATCCCCCAAAATATGAATTGGGAACCTTTTAATCTCTCGAGAGAAAGACTTAAAATAGTGTGGGTTGAATGGGATTTAGATCATATATAGTGAGAAAAGGATTGGTTAAGTTGTTTTAAAATAAGCTGGGTTTCAGGTGAATCCACTCTGCGAGGGCGACCATGGGCGTAACCGATACCGCGAAACACTTGAGTGAAAATGAAAAGGCTTCCCTAGAAGTCGCCGAGGGAGCCCGGGAAACCGAATGGACCCAGCCTAGCTTTGTGGCCCAGCTTTTCATGGGCCGTTTCCGCACGGACCTGATCTCCCCCTATCCGCTCCAATCTCCCGAGGACAAGCTCATCGGCGATGAGTTCATGGGGCGGCTTGAATCCTTCCTGAAGGCCAATCTGGATCCGGATGAAGTGGACCGCACGGGCGACCTGCCGCAAAAAGTCATCGACGGCCTGGCCAAACTCGGCTGTTGGGGAATGAAGATCCCGAAGGAATACGGCGGTCTGGGATTGTCCCAGATCAACTACAACCGGGCCGTGGCCCTGGTGGCTTCCTACTGCGGCTCCACGGCGGTTTGGCTTTCCGCCCACCAGTCCATCGGCGTGCCCCAACCGCTTAAACTTTTCGGAAGTCCGGCTCAGAAGAAAAAATATTTCCCCATGTTCGCCAAGGGCGCCATTTCCGCTTTCGCTTTAACGGAACCGGAGGTCGGAAGCGATCCGGCCCAAATGACCACCACTGCCGAACCTTCCGAGGACGGAAAAACCTGGACCATCAACGGGAAAAAACTTTGGTGCACCAACGGCTTGGTGGCTGATGTCATCGCGGTCATGGCCCGCACCCCTTCCAAGATGGTGAACGGCAAAGAGAAAAAGCAGATCACCGCCTTCATCGTGGAAAAGGGAACCAAGGGAATCCAGTACGCCAGCCGCTGCGACTTTATGGGAATCCGCGCCATCCAAAACGGCGTCATCAATTTCAATAACGTGAAGGTTCCCTCCGAAAATATCCTTTGGGGTGAAGGCTTGGGGTTGAAGCTGGCGCTCATCACGCTCAACACGGGCCGGCTCACCTTGCCGGCGGCCTCCGCCGGCATGTCCAAGCAGGCCCTACAGATCGCCCGCAAATGGGGGAAAGAAAGGGTGCAATGGGGACAGCCCGTGGGCAAGCACGAACCGGGAGCGGTTAAAATCGCCAACATGGCCGCCTCCACTTATGCCCAGGAAGCCATGACCTATTACACCTCCGCGCTGGTCGACCGAGGGGGAGCCGATATCCGACTGGAAGCGGCCATGGCGAAACTTTTTTGCAGTGAGGCTTCCTGGAAAATCGCCGATGACTTGATGCAATTGCGGGGCGGCCGGGGTTACGAGACAGCGCCTTCTTTACGTAGGCGCGGAGAGAAGGGTTACGCCGTCGAACGCATGATGAGGGACTCGCGCATCAACCGTATCATCGAGGGAACGACCGAGATCCAGCATCTGTTCATCGCCAGGGAAGCTTTGGACAAGCACATGAAGCTGGCGGGCGATCTATTGAATCCAAAAGCGCCTTTGGGGACGAAACTCAAGGCCTTTGTCCAATCGGCGCTTTTTTATCCCTTCTGGTACGCGAGGCTTTGGATGCCCTTAAGTTTCTGGCCCCGTTTCTCGAATTACGGCTCGCTGGGCAAACACATGCGCTTTGTCGAAAGAACTTCCCGTAAATTGGCCCGCACGCTTTTCCATCAAATGATCAAGTTCGGACCCAAGTTGGACCGCCGCCAGATGATTTTAGGGCGGCTCGTGGAAGTTGGAACAGAACTTTTCGCCATGGCCGCGGCCTGTTCCAAGGCGATGGCGGTGGAGAAGGGAACTCCCGACTTCCAATGCTCCCGGGAACTGGCGGACACTTTCTGCCGCCAGGCCCGCATCCGGATTTACCAGTATTTCTGCGGAGTCTGCTGGAACACGGATATACAAGACAGCAAAGTCGCGGCCAAGGCCATGGACGGCGTCTATGAGTGGATGGAAAAGGGAATCATCGTCGACGACGGTTTGGGGTTCCAAGGCAAGAAAGCCAAAACATCCAAGGGCAAGTAACGCCGCCGTGATCCGGTGTGAGGGTGAGATGGATTCCAAAATGAAAAAGGCGATCAAGCTGGTCGGTCTGGGGTTTCCGGTCCTTGCCGTCGGTTATTTTCTTTTGCTTTGTTTTCCCCAACCCTTGTTCGCTTACAAATACTCCACCGGCGCCATCACTCTTTACTGCGACGATCCTATCCCCGCGAAAGCCGGGGAAGTTCTTCAAGACGTCCAGGGCCGTTTGGACAAGTGCCTCCTGTACGGCTCTTGTCCTCACCAGAATGCATTTGTCTGCAACCAATATTGGCGATATAAGCTTTTGGCCAATCGGACCGCCCGAAGCGGGGGAGTTGCAAATTTTCTTTGCCCTTGGAACGTTTACCTGCGGAAATCCGATATTGCTTCCAATGTCCTTTTCCGGGGTGACGGGATCACTCCTTCCGGCCCGGACCGGCCTCTGGCTTATTTCATCGCCCATGAAATCACCCATAACCTAACTTCACGCTTCATCGGACCCCTAAGCTTTTGGCGCATGCCGGCCTGGAAGAAGGAAGGCTACGCTGACTATGTGGGAAAGGGCGGACAATTCGATTTTCAAAAGAACCTGGAACTTTTTAAGAAAAACGATCCAACCCTCAACCCCTCCACATCGGGCCTATACCTTCGTTACCATCTATTGGTGGCTTTTCTTTTAGACTATAAAAAAATATCAGTGGATGAAATGTTGAAGGGAAATTCCAACCGGGAAGCATTGGAAGCGGAGCTCCGTGAATATTCGCCCCGGTAACATCAATGACGTCCCTGAAATCGCGCAGGTTTACGCCAAGTCCTGGAAAACCACCTACGAGGGCCTGGTTCCGGACCTGTTTGTCAACGGCATGAACTTGGACGCGGCTCTCCGGATCTTCGCTGATAGCCTCCAACCGAACAACTTTTCTTATTTTTTGCATGTGGTTGAAACCCCGGAAGGAAAACTGATAGGCTTTGCCGACGGCGGCAAAGAACGAAGCCACCCGGAAGAAGGAATCGGCGAACTTTACGCCATTTACCTGCTGAAAGAATTCCAAGGCCAAGGCATCGGCAAGAAACTATTCAAGACCGCGGCGGAAAGCCTTGTCCGGGCGGGGATGAACTCCATGATTGTCTGGGTGATGGAAAAAAGTCCCTATAAGAAGTTTTACGAGGCTATGCAGGGCCATTGGGAGCCGGGCGTGAAGAAACTCGATATTGCCGGCGAGCAAATCCGATTAGTTTCTTATAGCTGGGAGAATTTGAAGACATCCATTTTAGGGAGAAAATAATGTCCGCTTCTTACGCTACGGCCGAAGGCACACAAAAATACATCAACAAGTTTCCCGATTTCCAAAAGGCCGGGCATTTCCGGGATTTCATGGGATTAAAAATTTCTTCCATCGGATTAGGAACCTATCTGGGACAGCCGAACGAACAGGATGACGCCTTTTATATGGAAGCCATCCAATCGGCGCTGCTGTCGGGATGCAACTTTATCGATTCCGCTATCAATTACCGCTGTATGCGGAGCGAGCGCAACATCGGGCAGGCCCTCAAGACGCTTATCGCCCAGGGAAAAATCACCCGGGAAGAAGTGGTCATTTGCACCAAGGGCGGCTTTATTCCCTTTGATGGAGCCCAGCCGGCCAATCCGGCCCAATATTTCCACGACCAATATATTAAGCCGGGCATTTGCGCTCCCGAGGACATCGTGGCGGGCTGCCACTGCATGACCCCGGCCTATATCCGCAACCAAGTGGAACGATCCCTTCAAAACCTGGGGTTTGATTGTATCGACCTTTATTACCTTCATAATCCCGAAATGCAATTGGACGAGGTGTCCCGCGATGAATTTCTCTTCCGATTAGACCTGGCCTTCAAGGAACTGGAAAAGCTTGTCCAGGAGGGGAAAATCCGCGCCTATGGAACGGCTACTTGGAACGGCTACCGGGTACCGCTGGGGTCCCAGGATTATCTTTCGCTCCACGACGTCCTGAAAACCGCGGAGAACGCCGGGGGCACGGCCCACCACTTCAAGGCCATCCAGCTTCCCTACAACTTAGGAATGGCGGAGGCTTTCGGTCTTCGCAACCAAACGATGGGGGCTCAAACCCTGTCCATCCTTCAGGCGGCTTACGCCAACGACCTGGCGGTTTTCACCAGCGCCTCCATTTTACAGTCAAAACTCTCTCGGAACCTGCCGCCGGTCATCGCTGAGACTTTTACCGGCCTTAAAACGGATGCCCAACGCGCCATTCAATTTGTCCGTTCCTCTAAAGGCGTGACGGCGGCGCTGGTGGGCATGAAACGAAAAGAGCATGTGGAAGAAAACCTAAAGGCGGGACTGGCCGCGCCGGCCGATTGGGACAAGGTCCAAGGCCTTTTTGACGGGAAATGAACGTGGAGCAAAGAAGTTAAAAAAATATTTGAACCACCAAGGTCACCAAGTCCACCAAGAAAGGAAAAAAGTTGATTCATCGGGTTTTCAATATTTTGGTTCTTCGCTGTTCTTGGTGACCTTAGTGACCTTGGTGGTGAAATGGATTTTTGGTAGGGGGTTCTAAGCGGAGTTCTTTTCTCCCGGATAAATAAAAGGAAACAACAGGATCCCCGTCAAGAATCCCCCCACATGGGCCCAGAAGGCGATTCCTCCCTCACTGGCGAAGGTGGAAGTGGCCATCCAATATTGCTCAAAAATCCATAATCCCACCACGACAAAGGCCCGGGCGGGAATGCCGAAAATAGGGAAGATTAGAAAGAAAAATTGAAACCGCATTTTTTGCCAAGGGAACATCACCATATAAAGAGCGCAAACGCCAGAAATGGCGCCCGAAGCCCCGATCATGGGAATGGGCGAATGGGGACTGGCCATGTACTGAAGAAAGCAGGCGCCAAACCCGCAGAGAATATAGGTCACTAGATATGTGAGTTTTCCCAGGCGGTTTTCCACGTTATCCCCAAAGACATAAAGAAAGTACATGTTGCCGATCAGATGGGCCAGACCCCCATGTAGAAACATGGAGGTGAGGATGTCCTGAAAATGGGGATGGGCGGGAATAAAACCATGACGCATCATCAACTGATCAAAATGAATCTGCTCTGCGGTTTTAAAGAAAACGTAAATATTAACCGCGATCAAAAGACTGTTGATCAGCGGGAATTTTTTAGGCTTGGCCCCCTCCTCGACGGGAAGGACGAAGAACATGGCTTACTTTCCCTTTTTTTTCGCGGGCATCAGAAAAAACAACAGCCCGCCCATCAGAAGGGCGCCCAGGTGGGCGGACCAGGCGATGCCGGCCGTGGGATTGATCGTGAAGAGGCTGCCCCCGAATTTCGAGAGGATTTTTAAGGACGCAGCCAGTTTCGTCCAGGGAAAAAAAGCCAGGGAAGCCTGCACGCCTCCCCAGAGAACCATGACGTAAGCGGTCCGGGAGGGAAATTCCAACAGCGGAACCCCGAAGAAGGAAAGAATCCATTTCATTTTCCCCCAGGGATAGTAGAAAAAATACATGATGCCCAATCCTGTGACCGCGCGGGAAGCGCCGATCAAGGCCAGGGTGCTGCTGGGATGGAAGAACCATTGGGCCGCCTCTCCGGCGAAACAGCAAAGAAAATAAGCGGCCAAATAACGGGACCTGCCGATTCTCTCTTCCACGCCCTTGCCGAACATAAAAAGGAAGGTCATGTTGGCCACCAGCTGGGTCCAACTGCTGTGAAGAAAGGGGGCGGTGACAATACCGACGCCGAAGTGCCGGAAGGGAACGACGGGAATAAAACCGTATTCGTTCAAGATGTCCATAAAATCGGTCCGCCCTACGGTCCTCCAGCACACCAACACGTTGACCAGCATTAAAAGGGTGTTGGCCCAAGGGACTTTTTTGGTAGCGGGGCTATCCTCGACGAAGGTGATGAACAAGAATCATCCTTTGGAAAAAATTAAATTTCTCAGCCTTCGGAAAGAAGACGAGCGTATTTTATTCTTTTTAATGCTTTTTTTGTAGTTGAGAAATGATTTCCTGGGCACGGGGAGTTTCCACAATGGGTTGAACGGGATTGGGCTCGCGGCTTGGGAGTTTCCAAACTCCGGGAATGGCGGTGGAACATTGGGGGCAGAGCCCCCCGGGGCCCAGCTTATTTTTCAGGACCTGAAATCCATAGCGCTCGACAAGAAGTTCCCCGCAGGAAGGGCAGTCGGTGTTTTCCGTCGTTCCCACTTCACCGGGACGGTTGCCCGAATAAACATAACGCAGGCCCGCTTCTTTCCCCATCTGATAACTGATATTTAGTTTTCCAGGGTCGGTCCGGGACCGGTCTTGCATTTTATAATCAGGATGAAAGGCGGTGACGTGCCAGGGAATATCCTTAGAAATGGACGCGATGAACCGCGCCATCTGCCTTAACTCTTCCTCGCTGTCGTTCAAACCGGGAATCACCAGGGTCACGATTTCCAGCCAGAAGCCCATGGCCTTGAGGCGTTCGATGGTTTCCAAAACGGGCGCCAGGGTTCCGCCGATATTCCGGCGATAGGTTTGGTCGTTGAAGCATTTCAAATCCACCTTGTATAAATCCACCCAGGGACGGATGAATTCCAGAACTTCCCTCGTGGCGTTGCCGTTGGAAACGTAGGAAGTCAGCAGGCCCGCGTCCCGCGCCGGTTTAAAAACTTCCACGGCCCACTCGCTGGTAATCAAGGGCTCATTATAAGTAGAAGTGATGACCTGGCATTTTCGCTCCAGGGCTAGGGCGGTTAAATCCTCCGGGGAAATATCTTGGGGTTTGGCGCCGGCCTCTTCCGAGGCGTTATCCCTCAGGGCTTGGCTGGTAATCCAGTTCTGGCAATAATCGCAATGGTAGTCACAGCCCAGCATGCCGAAGGAAAGGGCCCTCGCTCCGGGCAGGGCGTGAAAGAAGGGCTTCTTTTCGATGGGATCCACCTGGAGGGCGCCCACGTATCGGCTGGGAACTTGAAGGATTCCTTTTTCGTTATAACGGACCTTGCAGATGCCCTTTTTCCCCTCGGGAATCCGGCAGCGGTGGGCGCAGGCGTGGCATTGGATCCGGCCGCCCTCGAGTTTTTCATAAAGCAGGCCCTCGGTCGAACGTTGGTGAAGCAGTTGTTCCAGGGTTAGGGAGGGCATACCAGACCTTCTTTCGGACTTATAGTAAGGGCTCGGGACAATTAAAAACAGATGGGGCGGGAGCGAAAAAGACGTAAAATAGCTGTTATTCCGCATGGAGATTTTATGACCGCCGCCCCAAAGAAAAATCAAAATAAAACAGCGCCTTTCCCCTCGTCCTATTTTTTTATTTTAAAGGAAGTTTTCAACGACAAGGCCGGGGAAAGGTGGGATGAACTGGCCCGGGCTGCTTTTGAGAAAAAAGACGGGCAAAAGGCAGGCTGCGTTCTATTCCGCAGGTTTTGGCGGAGCGTTTTGGAACATCAGGAGTTTATCCGCCACCCGCGGGTGGGAAACGGCCTGCAGGATTATTTCTTAGAAAAGCTCCTGGACGATTCCAATTTATTCCACCGGAAAGCGGAAAAGGCCCCGCTTCAACAAATCTCCCCTTCCTTGATAAGGGAATACACGGCGGAATTAGCGCGGTTCAAAACCGGGGTCCTTGAGATGGATTGGACCTCGCTTCTCCACCCCTTGTGGAAAAAACACGGATATTCGCCGGTAACCTTGGAGGATGTGAAAGGTCTGGAGCTGGGGGCGGTATCCGTTTGGGCCTCGGAAAGAAAAAAAATAAAAGAAAAAATGCTTTCAGCTCCGGCGAAGGAAGCCGCGGCGCTCATCGCCGGTTATTTTTACCGCAACGGGGCCGGGCTCTTCGGGCGTTCCCGGGCTTTCCGCTGGGACGTTTCCCG
>CAZHFP010000094.1:0-10986 GCA_964531065.1 uncultured bacterium | reverse complement strand
GTCGTTTCGGCGGTGGAAAACTCCCCCCAACTGGAAATATTTCCGGCTTGCTCGATGAAATAGGTTTTGTAATTCTGCGTCGTCATTTGAACAAGGGGAACGATTAATAGCAGAAGAAACAACATTTCCCCCATGAAACCCCCTGCCGCCCTGAGCCTTCCCCAGAGGGCCGCTAGTGCGGAGGCGGAAAGAAACGCCACGAAGGCCGTCATGCCGTACATCCGGCTGGAATGGGCCGGATCGATGGTCAAAAGGCATGGCAAACTCATGACGAAGAACCCCGACAAGGCGTAAAAATATTTCCTTCTCCAAAAATGGAACAGGGCGTAAAAGAGACCGAAGAACAACAGGATCCCCGTCACGTCGTCCAGCTGGCGGTGGTCCTGGAGGTTGTGTCGGGGATTGGGATCCCCCCTGCGGTTGAACATGAGCGCCGTGTAGGCGGTATTGGCGATGAGGGGAGCCCAGCTTTTTTCCATTTTCACCTTATGCATGATGGAAAGCTCGTCTTCTCTCGTGCTGAAACTTTTGTTTTTGACCGCGATTTGGATCATGGGACTGGCCAGGGCCAAAAAAATGAGTGAAAAAACCAGGATCATCGAAAAATTGGCCTTTACCGCCTTCCAATTCGCCACGCATTCGTAAACCGATACCAATAAAACCACCAGAAGAAAGGCCTTATAGGACTGGTAGGTGTAAAGACCCACGCCGAAAAGAATCGCCGCCGTGACGAAGGTCCATCGCTTCTGGGTCCTTAAGCCATGCAACAACAGGGCCAGAGTTCCAAACATGAAAAAAGGAATCAAAGCCGGGGGAAAAGAGTTGCGGGCAAACGTTAAGTTCCATCTCATCACGGCCAAAATAAACAGGGTTAGGAGGGCGACCCGGGGGCCGGCCAGCTGGCGAAACGTCCAATAAATCAGCGGGAAGGATGCCAAGCAAAAAAACACGTAAAACAAATTCAAATTGAATTGGGTGTTTTTAAAAAACATGAACCAAATTGCCCCGAAATAAATGGGAACGGGAGCCGAGGGAAACATGGGACCGATATCCACCAAATTAAAGGGACGCCAGCCCTCATGAAGAATTTTAAGGGCTCCGTATCCTTGGAATCCCATGTCGAAAAAGATTCCCGCGGGTATGGTGTCCAGTTTGTAGACCCGGAGAAACGCCGCCAATACCATAATCAGCCCGAAGGTCACCCATTCCGTTTTGGGATTAAGCGGGGCCATCTTCAACTCTTCCCTTTTCCAAGGCCAAAGGGCGACGATAAAAAGAAGGACTCCTCCAAAATAATATTTCAAGCCTTCCAAGGGAGGATGGCTCATGTCCCGCAAAAGCATCTGGCCTTTTACGCCCAAGCCAAGAGACGCCAACAGAAGAACCGCCACAACCACTCCCCGGAGGGTGAAACTGAAGTGTTTCTTCTCCGCGTGGATTAGCCGCCGAGGAACCCCGCCGCGTGAATTTTTCAATTTTCTCCGACCCGGGGGCGAAGAAGGGCGAGGCGACGGCGGAAGGAATAATTGAAAGTTTATTTTTGAAAAATTAAGGTAACCCAGGTAAACGGCGGCAAAAACTAAAACCCCCAAGCCCGAAAAACAGATTCCCAAAGAGAAAGAACCTTTTAATACTAAAATCTGCCCTCCAACCGCCAGAAGAACGGCGGCGGCATAGAAAAATGAATTGAGATTCCGCGGGGCCTTCCAACTCTCGGCCCGATGACCGCCCCGTTTTGGACCGGCGGACGGGATCGTTTTTTTCCTTTTAGAGGGTGCCATGAGGGCTCCTTAAATGAGGCTATTGATCACCAGGGCCAGAAATATACCACTTTTTATACGAAACTTAAACGCAAGCCTTCCCTCCTCCCGGGTCAAAAATTTAAATTCGCGCCTCCCTTGGGAAATGTTTTAAACTTTAAAAAGACTAGGAACCTGCCTGGGAAAAAGGCTGGACGCCACCATGAAAAAGGGAGAAAAAGCATGAAGGGTATCCTATTAGCAGGGGGAGCCGGCACCCGTCTGCACCCTATTACGAAGGGCGTCTCGAAACAGCTTCTGCCTCTTTTTGACAAACCGATGATCTATTATCCCCTGACGACCCTTCTTTGGACCGGAGCAGAGGAAATCCTTATTATTACCACCCCCGAAGACCAGGCTTCTTTTCAGCGGTTGTTGGGGGACGGAAGCTGGCTGGGCATCAAACTTCACTGGGCGATCCAGCCCGAACCCAAGGGTATTTCACAGGCTCTCTTGATTGGCCGTGATTTTTTGGCCGGCGAACCCTGCGCCCTGGCCTTGGGCGATAATGTTTTTTACGGCCAGGGCTTGCCCGATTCACTGGCCAGATGTTCCCAATCGGCCCAAAGCCAGGCCACCGTCTTCGTGTACCAGGTGAATGATCCCGAGCGGTACGGCGTCATGGAATTTGACGACAAAGGCGGTCCTAAAAACATTATGGAAAAACCCGAACATCCTCCCTCCAATTGGGCTGTTACGGGCCTTTATATTTATGATGGATCGGCCTCCGAGCGGGCTGCCCGCTTAAAACCTTCCAGCAGGGGCGAATTAGAGATCACCGATTTGAACCTGGATTATTTACGGTCGGGCCACTTACGGGTGGAAAAGCTGGGACGGGGGATCGCTTGGCTGGACACGGGCACGCCCACCTCCATGCTTCAAGCCGGACTCTTCATTCAGGCCATCGAGGAACGGCAAGGTTTGATGGTCTGCTGTCCCGAAGAAGTCGCCTACCGGATGGGACTGATCAATGAGGCGCAATTACGCGAGCAGGCCCAAGCGCTTGGAAAAAGCGCCTACGGGAAATACCTCCAATCGCTTCTTGGCAAAAATAGCTGATCCCCCTGCGGGAAACATCTTCAATTAGGAGCGGACCCTGTTTTGAACTCGTCCAGTTCTTTGGGATTATCGTAGTACTTGCCTTTATAGCGGATGGATTTCCGGATGTACTTGGGCCTTCCTTTACTCTCCTCTAATATTTTTCCCAGGTATTCGCCCAGAATGGAAATTCCCCACAAATTAATTCCCCCGAAGAAAAAAATCAGGACAATGATCGTGGTCAAGCCGTGAGGAATGTCCGGCATCATAATTTTTAACGCGATTTCCACCATCATCGCCAAAAACGAAATGAGAGTTAACGTCAATCCCGCGTAGCTCAATATTTCCAAGGGAACAAAGCTGAAACTAAATATCCCTTTCTTCGCCCAAGATATGTTTTTATGCCAATTATTCGTGGAAACTCCGAACATCCGGTTGGGCCTGTAATAATGGACGCCCGTTTGTTTAAAACCCACCCAAGCCCTCAGACCCCTCAAAAACTGTTCCTTTTCGGGAAGCGCCAGGATGCGGGTGATTACTTTTCGATCCAAAAAGGAAAAATCACCGGCATCCAAAGGAATGTTGATGTTCGACATTTTTTTAAAAATTCTGTAGAACATCCGGTAAAAGAATATCAAAAACTGATTCCCCTCCCGCTTATCCCTGATGCCATAGATCACTTCATAACCTTGTTTCCATTTTGAGAAAAATTCCGGAATAACCTCCGGAGGATCCTGCAGATCGCCTTCCAGCCAAATGATGGCGTCGCCCGTGGCAACGCTGGAACCGCTGATCAAGGCGGCTTGGGATCCAAAATTCCGAGAATGCTCAACGGCGATAACATGGTGGTCGCCGGATGTAAGGCCCTCGAGAACTTCGCCGGTATTGTCCGGGCTGCCGTCATTTACGAAAATAATTTCGTACTCGACACCCAACTCCAAAAACATTTTGGTTAACCGCTCATACATATAAGGAATAGCCTGCCCGTCTTTATAGCAGGCGATCACAGCCGACAATTTATCGCGGTTTTTGTCCGCCTCTCGGGGGGGGGATTTCAACTGCCAATCCCATTCCTTCTTCAAACCTTCCTTCAAAGGCGTAGTGGCTTTCCAATGTAATACCTTTTCCGCCTTGGACGCGTCCCCGTACCATTCGGTGAGATCCCAAGTCCGGTTGGGCATGGTTCCCCAAACAGGGTCCGTCGGTATGCCGCAAATCGACTTTATATTTTCCACCACTTCTTTGATGGTTGTTTTCTTTCCGGAAGCGATATTGAGGCTTTCTCCCCTGTTTTTCTCGACTCCCCTAGTCGCGGCGAGAATCGTCGCTTCCAGGGCATCATCGATATAAACATAATCCCGGGAAATCTCCGGGTTGACCAAGGAAGGATATTTTTTTTCCATCCCTTTGGCCAAAAGGGTGGGAATCAGCCGGTCCGGGGCTTCATCCGGACCGTAGATGGAGTAATAGCGCAATTGAATAACCGGCAGCCCCTTCACTTCGCCCAAGTATTTCACAAAGTATGACGAAGCGACCTTGCTGACAGCGTAAGGGCTATTGGGTTTTAACTCATCGGTCTCTTTTGGCGCTTTGCAATTGAGGCCATACTCGGAAGAAGACCCTCCTTGCACCAACGCCTCGAATCCATACCGCTCGGCGACACTCACTAAATTCATTAAGCCCATAATGTTAGTTTCGAAAATTTTGTCGATCTCATTCTGGTACTCAAAAGATCCATAAGTGGAAAGATTGAAAATAGTCCCAAAGGAATGCTTGGCGAAAATCACTTCCAAGGATGTTTTATTGGCAAGATCGGCCCTCAAAATTTTATCCGCCGACACGTCCCGAAGCCGGTAGGGAGTTCGGGTTTGATGAGAAACCGCGTAGCAATCCTCTCGATGGGCGGAAATGACCCGGAATAAGCTCGCCCCAATAAACCCACCCGCGCCAAAAATGGCGATCGGCCCTTTTATTTTTTTTATTTCATTAACCATTAGTTCTTGTTGGGCCATGAGATTTTTCATGTCGATTCAATTTGAGTTGGTTTAGCGAAAGGTTCCATTTCCGTGATGGGACTTCCGTATGCCATTTTAGGGTAAACATTGGTATGGGGGTCTATCATTACCTGCAGTAAAAAAGATTTCCGGGGGTCCTTCCACAGCTGTTTTAAGCCTTCTTCAACGCCCCTCTCGTCTTGAACCGTAAAAGCATCAATCTTATAAGCTTTGGCCACCGCCTCAAAATCAGGCGCGTTATAACCCCAAAAAGTCGATTGATAACGGCCCTGAAAATAGCTGTCTTGAAACTGACGGATCATTCCCAAACAACGGTTATTCAAGACGACTATTTTAATCGGCAATTCATTCCGCACGATCGTTTGCAGCTCCTGGATATTGAGCTGAAATCCTCCGTCGCCCGCCACGCAAACCACCGGAGCCTTTTGGTTGGCGAAACACACGCCGATGGAAGCCGGCAGGGCGAAACCCATGGCCCCCATCCCACCCGATGTCACGAAGGTCTGATGAGGCGCCAATTCAATGGATTGCGCCGTCCACATTTGATGACTGCCGACATCCACGACAAAACTTTTAGCCGCGGCGGAAGCTTTGGACAATTGGTGCAGGAATACATTGGGGTTCATTCCCTTGATCCGACCCTTTAATTCTTCCGTATCCAACCAATGTTTTTTTAACAGCCCCAGCTCGTTCAGCCATTCCGGATAGCCGGAAAGGCCTGTATTATTTTTTGAAAAAAAGATGTTCGCGGCCGTTAAAAAATCTTCGGCGTCCGCCAGTACTTTTTTACACCCCTGCACCCGGTTATTAATTTCAGCCTCTTCGCAATCCACATGGTAAATAATTTTTTCGCCCTTAAAGTCTTCCGTATTCACCCCGGTCTGCCGGATATCCAGCCGGCTTCCGATAACAATCATAAAGTCGCTATGCCCAACCGCCATGTTCGCCCAACGGTTTCCATAACTGCCGATAAAACCAATCCGCAAAGGATGTTCGTAAGGCAAAAGATCAATTCCCAGCAGGGAGGTCACCAACGGAACTTTTAGCTCCTCAACGAAACGCGCGAAAATTTTTTCACAGGCGGAAGCCCGCACCCCGCGTCCCGCCAATATCAGCGGCTTCTTGCTGTTCAAAAGATCTTTCTTCAATTCCAAAAAAAAGGTGTCATCCAGTTTAACGCTCGTTATTTTTTTTCGGCCGATGACTTTAATCTCGCCCGGTTCGATTTCCGCGCGCTGCATATCCATGGGGATATCAATCAACACGGGTCCGGGCCTGCCGCTGATGGCCATCTCATAGGCTTCGGCGAAAACACCGGGCAATTGATCGGGCAAGGTGATTTTATAAGCTTTTTTAACAATGGGCGTGGCCATAGCGACAATGTCGGTTTCTTGAAACCCCAACTGGCGGATAGGTTTTGTTCCGCGCTGTTCATTCGGGTTTACCTGCCCCGTAATAAACAACGCGGGAGAAGAGTCGAAATAACAGCTGCCGATTCCCGTCAACAGATTGGTCGCTCCCGGACCGCTGGTCGCCAAAGCGATGCCCGGCTTATTGGAGGCCCGCGCGATTCCATCCGCGGCGAAAGCCGCTCCCTGCTCATGGTGCATCGTGATAATGTCGATGCCTTTTATTTCCGCGATCGCGTCGAGGAGATGCGTGATCATACCGCCGGACAATTCAAAGACGTGGGTAATGCCCTGGGTTTTTAAAAAGGAAGCTATGAATTTGGCAGCTTTCATGGGATTCGGCCTTTGAACTGCTGTTTTTTATTCCCTCGGAAAATGACCAGGAAGAGTCCGGGCCGCCCCTTACCGGCCGGTGAATTTCCCGGGGTTATTGTTTCACCCATTTTTTTAAAACCGACTCGACATAAGCGAAGGTGGAATCGGAATAATGGGGCGCGGCTCCGATAAAGAAGACTTCTTCCAAGACGTGGTTCGCATTGGGGTATTTTTTAAAATCATCCAAGAACTTATAGGCGGGATGCTGCAAAATATTTCCGGCAAAATAATTCCGGGTCTGGATTCGGTTGCTTTCCAGGAATTGGACCAATGTCCGCTTCAAGTTTTTATTCTCGCAGACAAAAGGCGTCCCAAACCAGCTGGTATGGGCCTTGGGCATCTCTTTAATGGTCCTTACCCCCGGGACGTATTTTTCAAACAAAAGGTCCAAAGTTTGTTTGCTCTTTCTTCTTTTCGCGTGGATTTCATCGTATTTCGTCAATTGGGCTAAACCGATGGCCCCCTGCAGGTCCAAGGGTTTTAAGTTGTAGCCCATCTCAGTGAAAAAATATTTATGGTCGATAACTTCATCGCTTCCTTCCATCCATTTGTCGAAACGGTTACCGCATGTTCCCGACACTAAAAGATTGGCCGAACCGACGCAATAACAGTCCCTTCCCCACCAAGCTATTTTACGGGCGACTTTTAAAAAATCTTTGTCATTGGAGGAAACCATCCCCCCTTCGCCGGTGGTAATGTGATGGGCCGGATAAAAGGAGCATGAACTGGCGGCGCTGAAATCCGTCAGAAATTTATTGTCCCATTTGCTGCCCAGACTATCGCAGTTATCCATGATCAACAGGATGTCGTGTTTTCGGCAAAGGGCCAAAAGGACGTCCATGTCCGGCGCGTTGCCCAATACAGGAGAAACCACGATACCGCGGGTCCTGGGATTTATTTTCGCCTCGATCAATTTAAGGTCGAAATTTAAATCTTCCATGGAGATATCAATGAAAACAGGGACTAATTTGTTTTGAACGATGGGGGCGATGGTCGTCGGAAAACCCACGGGCGAAACAATAAGTTCATCGCCGTCCTGCCACTTAAAATAACTTTTCAAGGCCGTGAACATGACGAGGTTGGCTGAACTGCCGGAGTTGACCATCAACGAATCGGAATGATTGAATTTTTTCGAAAACTCATTCTCAAATTTATGGACGTGCTCGCCGGCCGAAAGCCATTTACCGCTGAGGATGGCTGTAAACATCCCGATGACTTCGTCATTGTCCCAATAGGGGCCCGAATAATAGACCCAATCTTTATCCGTATCGAATTTTTTGTTTTTATTATAAACAAAATTAAAAACTTTATTCTCTTTCGACACATCAAGAATAAGTTGCTCTATTTTATCTTTCATCCATATCTCCATCTGTTGATTGCCCAAATCGCCGGGCCGGCCCGTCGCTTCATCGAGAGGTTCATTTTCCGTCCTCTAGTCAGCACCGGTAATTCATCCCTTCAGCCAACGCGCCGTTCTCCCATCCGCTTCACCACATTGTACCTTAGGGTTCTCGCGAGAAAATGTTAAGAAGGGCAGGTAAAATTTTCTAAATAAAGTTTAAAATAACTTCCGGCACGGGTAATCATACTACGACTTCATTCATTTCGCGGTATTTAAAGGACATGGACTCCGCCGACAACAACAGGATTTCCCAGCGAAACCTGTCCCAAAAGAGCGAAGATTCAATCTCCGAAACCACACGCGGCGGTCAATCCGGGGAGGGCCCTGCTTTTCAACCACCCTCGAACCCAACTCTCGATCGTTTTTTTGAATAGTCCTTTGCCCCCATTGAAAACCGGACTTTTTCCAATGAGTTTTGATAAAATGCGCTCCGGCCATTTTCCCGGAAGTTTATCAAAATCCGAAAGGCGAAAAATGAAAAGAACTCCAAAAAAGAAAATCAAACCCCGCGCCCTCCGGAAATCCACAAGGACAAAACTCGAGTTCAATCCCAAAAACCTATTTCTCTTGGCCGCCGCCGGTCTTTTTTGTGTTTGCCAATACCGGATATTCCACGGCCAGTGGCGGGATTCCCTTACCCCCATTCTCGGCGCCGTCCTTTCTCTCTTGGGATACTTTTTCCCCCTGGGCCGATTGGACAACTGGAGTCCATCGCTTTTCCGAGAGAAAAAAGACAAACATTCCAGCCGGATTGTCGCGGGGCTGCTAGTTTTATACATCCTTATCTTGTTCCGATCCGTCCTATTCAACTCAAACCTGATTCTAGGCGAATGGGACATGAGCAGTTATTATCCCTATAGGATTTATTGGATCAAAAGCCTCTTACAGGGTGATCCGGCCCTGTGGAATCCCTACTTCAAATTGGGAATGCCTTTCGCGTCCTGGCCGACCGTCATCACCGGTTCCCCCTTCAATATTTTTTACCTGATTCTCCCCTACCACTACGCCTTCGTTTGGGAAGTCTTCGCCCATCTGTTCATTTCGACCTTCGGTTTTTATTTTCTTTTAAGGCTGCTCGGCTCCGGCTGGAAAGGCGGGTTATTGGCCGGCATGGCCTTTAGTTTTGGCGGCTACTTTTTCTCCCGCCTCCACCAAGGGCAGCCTCATGTGTGGTACGCGGGCGCCTGGGCGCCCTGGATCCTTTGGAGCGCGGAAAAAGCCCTCAGGGAAAAAAATATTTTCTGGATTGCCATCAGCTCCTTATTCTGTGCCTTTTCATATTTTGAAGGCTTTCCCCAAACCGCCGAATATACTTTGATCATCCTGGCCTTTTACCTGATCGGATCCTGGCTCTTCCGCGGCTCCGATTTCAAAACTTTTTTCAAGGTGTCCGCCGGAATCCTAATCGGTTTCCTATCCTTATGCGCCGTCACCCTGATCCCGCAATCCCATTACGTGCGGCAAACCAATCGCTGGTATTGGGATTACAACAACATCATGTCCGATTACGTCACCAACAGCGATTTGTTGATCTTTCTCAATCCATTCCATCGCATGCACGAAGGTAATTATCACGAGGTCGCCAATTACCTAGGCTGCATCCCGTTGGCTCTTTTTGTCGCCGGCTGCTTTTTATTTCGAAAAGTCCCCAGGGTTTTTTGGCTGTCTACTGTCGCCATCTTTTTCCTCCTTCTATCCATGGGAGCCTCGAATCCAATCTCCAAAAATCTTTTTGATTTTTTCTTCCATTACTTTCCACTCTTTAACCACCACCGGGTCCCGGGAAGGCTCATGATCGTTCCGATTTTTTTCATGGCTTTTTCGGCGGGTCTTATGCTGGATTATTTTGAAAGTCGTTTGAAACCCTATTTCAACGGCAAACTTTCCTGGCTTTTCGCCGCAATCCTCCTGCTGACAGCGGTGGATTTGTGGAACTATGGCCACACCCTCATCCAACCCAGGGATCCGCAAGACTTCATGGATAAAAAATCCATGTTCTCGGATACGGTCATGGAAAAGATATTGGCCGATACCAGTCTGCCCCGAATCCAACCGATCAACTCCAACACGGCCAACCTCGGTTATAAATTGGCCCAGCCCAAGGTTGATCCCGAAGATACCCTGTTGGTGGATGTCTGGCGGTATATCCAGTTAATGCATGAAAATTGGGATACCCCCTTGTCCGATCTCGTCGCGATGAAATACATTTACGCGCCCGACCTGTTCGCCAACCCCACCGCCCGTTGGCAGCCTTTGGCGGATCAGACGGTCATCAATACCCAGCCCATGCCCCGGGCTTTTGTGACGGGGGGATACCATATTCAAACTTCCAGCGATCCCGAGGATGTGATTCAGATCCGCGACCACAAAATAGACATTTCCCAGGAAGTGCTGTTGTACGAGACTCCGGTGGGCGCGGGGCCGTCCGAACCAAGCTATTTAGGGCCCGCCACGATTACCCACTACGGGAACACGGAGGTGGAAATCGATTGCGACATTCAAAAACCGGGGATACTTTTCCTTTCCGATCCTTACTATTCAGGATGGAACGCCTGGGTGGACGGCCAAAAATCGAAAATCTTCCGGGCGGACTGTGCTTTCCGGGCGGTGGCCCTGCCCCAAGCTGGTTCCCATCATATCCGTATGGTTTATCAGCCCTTGGATTTGAAGATTGGCTTGATGATTTCACTGGCGGGCTGGCTGGTTTTTGGCTGGGTGGTTTTTTGGAAGCGGGAAACAAAAATACCCTAGGAGTTGATCTTAAATCGGATTGTTCCTATTGGGGCGGCGAAAACCGCAGTCTTAAGGCCTTCCAAAGATATTTGAGCAGAGTGGCAAAAGCCAATTTGGAAGTGCCCCGGGTTCTATCGATGAATTCAATCGGCACTTCCTCAACCCTTAGCTTGGCCCGGTAGCAGCGGTATAAGATTTCGGAAACCGTGAAGGGA
>CAZHFP010000093.1:0-11012 GCA_964531065.1 uncultured bacterium | reverse complement strand
AATCCCCAGTTCTTTTCCCAGATCTTGTTATAAAGATCCTGCAGGATTTTCGCGTCCTCGAAAAGACGTTTCATGTTGAGGGGGCGGAGGGTGATCCTTTCACGTTTCATGGTCCGCTCAGCGATTTTAATAATCCGCTCGGGCAGAGGAATTTCCGCGCTCAAGTACCAAGCATAGAGGTCTTTCGCCTTGGCGTAGCCGGATTTTTCGGCCAACTCGATATAGTAGGGCGGGTTGTAGGTCATCGCGATGCGGGCGGGAGAGTCAAAACCTTCCAGCAGGAAGCCGAAATAGTCGTCGTTGGAAGTGAAACTGGCGGGACCGCGGACGCTGGTCATACCCTGGGCTTTCAGGAATATTTCCGCTTCCTGAAACAAGGCCTGGGCAACGGCCGGGTTGTTATCACACTCAAACCAGCCGAAAAAGCCGATCTTGTCATTCCAAAATTGATTGAAGTTGTCGTCCACGCTGGCGGAAATGCGGCCGACCATTTGCCCTTGGTCGTCGTAAGCGGCGAAAAGGGCCACCTTGGCGTGGCTCCAAAAGGGATTCTTTGCCGGGTTTAAGAGGCTTCGTTGATCGTCGAGAAAGGGAGGGACCCAGTTCGGGTCTTTTTGGCCCCCTGCGGTTTTGTAAATTTTCCAGGGGAGATGGAGAAAGGCCTCCAGTTCCTTTTTGTTATCAACATGGATCGGCTTTATCGTTACGGCCAAGGTGTCCTCCTTCAGGAGTGGGTTGGTCCTGAATTTTTAATTTTGAGTTTTGAATTTTTGTAATTTCCGAAAATCGGAAATCTTATTAATTTAAAATTGAGAATTAAGAATTCAAAATTTCCCTTCTTCTAAGATATGACCCCGTATTTCTTTCCGACTTTTTGAAAACTTTCCAAAACATGAGTGAGCTGAGCGTCGGTGTGGGTTGACGTATAGGATGTGCGAATCAAGGTTTTGTCCGATGGAACGGCGGGAGAAACCACGGGTGTGGCGAAGACGCCCATCTCTCCCAAATCTTTGGTGATGCCAAAGGTCTTCATGTTGTCGCCGACCATCAGGGGAATGATGGCTGAATTAGTATTGAGGGTATTCCAGCCCATGGCCTTAAATTCTGAGCGCATACGCTTGATAATGACCCACAGCCTCTCGCGGCGTTCAGGCTCCCGTTTTATAATTTCAAGGCTTTTCAACGCCGCCGCCGTGTCGGCGGGAGATAAACTGGCCGTGAAAATAAGGGGGCGGCTGTTGTGACGCAGATAATCAATGACTTTATGGGTGGAAGCGATGAAGCCGCCTATGGAAACCAAGGACTTGGAAAAGGTGCCCATCACCATATCCACGTCCTTCTGGACGCCGAAATGAGAGCCCAGGCCTTCGCCTTGAGGCCCAAAGACACCGATAGAGTGGGCCTCGTCGACCATAAGGCGGGCGCCGTATTTTTTCTTTAGTTCCACAATTTTGGGAAGGTCGCAGATGTCGCCCCCCATGGAAAAGACACCGTCGGTCACGATGAGCTTGGGATCATCTTGATGGTTTGCCAGAACCCGTTCTAATTCGTCCATGTTGCTGTGCTCGTATTTGACTGTTTTGGCGAAAGAAAGTTTTTGACCGTCCACGATGGATGCGTGGTTTTCCCGGTCCGAGATGATGTAATCACCCCGGCTGGCGATGGTGGAAAGGGCGCCCAGATTGGCGAGGAACCCTGTGGAAAAGACCAGGGCGGATTCCATATGAACGTAATCGGCGAGTTTTTCTTCCAGCTCCACCCGAATATCCAGGGTTCCGTTCAAAAAGGGCGAACCGGTGCAGGCGGATCCGTATTTGCGCACTGCTTGGACCATGGCTTCCAGAACTTCGGGGTGGGTAACTAGACCAAGGTAATTGTTCGAGCCCACCATGATCATTTTTTTGCCCCCGATGATAACTTCAGTTCCCATTTGGGAGGTGTTGGGGCGGAAATAGGGGTAGACGCCCGCTTGGCGCACTTCGTCAGCGGCCGTCCAGTTATTTGCCTTGTCGAAAATGTCCATGGTTCCTCTTGTCGGCTGGGTTGGGAAGCGGCCTTTACGGCCAAAAAATGAAGCGGCTGTTGGTGTTGAAGGCGGGCGTATTATAAGATAGGCCTCTGGCTTTATCAAACGATTTGCCCCTGGGAAGTTTCCATGCGCCGATTAGCATTTGGGGAAGGTGGAGATGAAATCGGTGCTATACCGACCACCTATAAAATTATTAAGGGGAAGATCGGCATGTACCAATTAACACATTTTGAAAAGCTTAATGAAATTGGTACTATACCAACCTCCTTTAAAAAATTATTTTTAGGAAGGTTGGCATGAAATTCACTTCGCCCGCTTTAGTGACTGGTGCCAGTGGATTCGTGGGGAGCCACTTGGTCGAAGCGCTTGCCCGTCAGAAAGTTAAAGTCAAACTGCTGGTCCGGAAGACGAGCCGATTGCCCTTCAAGTTAACCCCTGGAATGGAATTGTGTTACGGCGACGTAACCGATTTTGAGTCCGTTCAAAAAGCCATGAAGGGCGTCAAGGTGGTTTATCATTTGGCCGGAATTTTACGGGGCTCGAATTTCTCTAAATTGGAGCAGGTCAATGCTCAAGGGACCCGCAATGTTTGCCGGGCCGCTGAACAAGAAGGCGGAGTCCGCAGGTTCATTTGCGTCAGCTCGCTTTCGGCGGCGGGTCCCTCCCGGTCCAAGAGCGCGATGGACGAAAAAACCCCCTGCCAACCTGCCTGCGCTTACGGTGAAACCAAGTTGATGGGGGAGCAGATAGCCCTATCCTTCCGAAAAAAAATTCCCATGACTGTTTTGCGTCCCGGTGCGGTTTATGGACCCCGAGAGACGGATATTTTCGCCTACTTCAAAATGGTTCGCCAGGGAATGGTTCTCATTCCGTCGATCGAGCAGAAGATCAGCTTTATTCACGTCCTGGATCTGGTGGAAGCTATCCTCAAAGCGGCCCACAGCCCGAAGGCCGTTGGCCAGATTTACTTCGTTTCTGATGGGAAAGGCTATAGCTGGGAGCAAATTTCGGCCTTTATCGGCAAATCTCTTAAAAAGACTTATTTCACTTTCAAGGTTCCGATGGGTGTCGTTAAAATGGTCGCGGGCCTGGGAGAAGCCGTGGAAAAGGTGTCGGGTAAAGCTTCCATGGTTAATTTAGACAAGATCAAAGAAGCGTATTTTCCATTATGGGTTTGCAGCAATAAGAAAATTCGCGAAGAGTTGGGTTTTAACCCCCGGTTTGAAATTCAGCGGGGGATTGAAGATACCGTAAGGTTTTATCACTCGGCTGGCTGGTTAAAGCCTTAATTGAAAGAAGAGGGAAAAATGAAATTTTCCAAATTTATCGTGGCCGTATTTGCTTTAGGATTTTTCGCTTGGACGGCGGGCGGACGGGCGCAAAACCAATGGATTGATTCCATCCTTCCTCCGGACCACCTCTTGGAAAACCTGCCTTGGATGGGCGATGACGGGAAGATTGAAAGCAAGGGACTTTTTGATTTCGAAGATGTCCGCGGGCTTGGTCAAAAAGATTTAATCCTTATTTACCGCCAGTCGGTTCCGGTCAATGAATTGGATAAACCCCATAATCAAACATTAATCGTTTGTTTTTATGATCCCAAGTTACAAAAATACGTCAAAAATTTTGAAGATGAGGGAGGGACGATCCAATGGGTCAAGTTTATCCCGAGCCCGGACAAGAAAAGTCTGCACCTAATCCTCCAGCGGGATGATTTAAAGGGGAATCAAGTGCTGAAGGGATTCGCTTTTTTGAATGGGGGAATGAAACAAGTGATGGAAGCCATGGCGCCCCAGGTTTTCACGAAATTTGAGGTTTCGGATATATTGGCTTCTTCCAAAGAAAATCCCAAAGACGCCGGCGACGCGGAACATGTTTTTGCTTGGGATGAAGCTCAGTCCAAGTATTTGGAAGGCAAGTCTAATGGAGCCGCCGGTTGGTCCGGGGCCTCAATCGAGGTTCCAGCGGCTCCCGCCGCTGTGAAACCCGTTGTTCCTTCGCCCGCGCTGGCTTCTTCCGCAGCCCCTCCCGCGGGGACGCGCCCTTCCAAAAATGGATGGTGGGATGAGCCGCTAGCGGCGGATACCGCTGGCGCCAAATTGAAAACCGAATTGGTCCCTGACCTCATCAAAAAAGGGGAGATTGCCGTCTTGGGACAGAAGGCAAAGGCGCTTTTTGCCGCGCTGGAAAAAAACGGAACATCCGCCAAAGAAATTACGGGTATTCGTTCCGGCTATTATGCCGCGGTGGCTTCCGCCACTCTGGATAACGGCAACGCCAAAGACGCGAAATATTATTTAAAATTAGCCCTGCAGTTGCAGGCGGATAACCCGGATGCCCTGGCCTTGAAGGAAAAGATAAAATGAGGTGACGGTTTTTTGCCGACGGATGGGGTAGGAGTTAAAAAAGCCACAAATCCCTTAGAGGGTTTGTGGCTTTTCTATGTTGAGTGCAAGAAAATAATGATGTGGGTCGGCTTTTGCCAAGCACGGCCATTTTTTCCGTAAACGAAGCCTTCGGCTTGATATCGAGAAAATGGTGCCCGAGGCGGGACTCGAACCCGCACGGGTTACCCCATACGCACCTCAAGCGTACGTGTCTGCCATTTCACCACCCGGGCCACTTTTGCTGATTTCCAACCACTGAGGAAGTCGTATTATAAGGTTCGGCCTTTGATTGTCAATAAAACCCCCCGGCTGTTGCGGGGAAACCTTTGGGTTGGGTGAATCCTTGAAAAAGACTTTGCTTTCGGTCTTGATTCTCGCGCTTTTCATTTATGGAACCGGATGGAACTCATTTTTTCCATCCCTGAGGCTTTTACAGGACACCCAGTGGGATCTATCAGGGTGGGCCCCGATCTGGAGCGTCCGGTTTCTCTCTTTCCTTTGGTTAGTTCCGATGGGGCTTGGATTTTTAGGCTGGGCAAAAGGGCTTCGGAAGTTATTCTTTAATGAAATTGAACCGGAAGCGGCCCTTCTAATGGGATGGGCGCTGGCCTTAAGTTTTTTTTCCCTGTTCGTGTTGGGGTTGGCCGTCAACGATATTTTTTATTGGCCGTTAACCCTTTTGTTTTTCTTTCCCATGATTGCCTCGGGACTGCGGGAAGTCCTCGAAGGAATCCCGAAATTTAAAAACCGGGTAATGGGTCTAGGGATGTTGATCGCCCTGGGATTTCCGATACTTCTTTGGTTTTTTGAATATTGCTCCCCCCCCCTTATTTGGGACGCGGTCTTGGATCATTTTCGATTCGCGGAAGAGGTTTCCCGCCTCCATCAAATTCCATTCCATTGGACCAACCACACGGGCGATATGCCGAAATTCTCGGAGATGATTTTGGCGGGTTGCTGGAATTTGGGGGGAGAAGCGTTATCCAAGATTTCGAGCTCAGCTGCCGCTGTTTTAATGGCTTGGCTTTTACTTTTGCTTTGCCGCGAGTCGGAGGGGGAATATTCTCTGAGGGCGTGGATTTTTTGGACCTGCCCCTTCTTCTTGGCGGTTTTCGCCTGGGGCTATGCCGAGGGCTTTTTGGTTCTTTACGAAATGTTGGCTCTTTTTTGCTTTTGGAAAGCTTTAAGCCGGCCAGGCACGCGCGTTTGGCTCTGCGCGGCGATGTTTTTTCTCGGCGTGGCTTTTTCGATAAAATTCACCGCCGTTTTCGCGATCGGGGCATTCGCCGCGATTTTCCTATATGAAAAGGGGATTAAAAAAAATTCTCTGGTTTTGGACCTCAGGTGTTTCCTTTTGTTTCTTTTCCCCGTCCTTCCCTGGTTGTTAAAAAGCCATTTAGCTTACGGAAACCCATTTTATCCCTTGGCGGGTTCACTCTTTGGGGGATCGGGCGGTTACAGCGCCGAGATGCAAGCGGGCCTCTGGCGGGATACCGGGTTGACGCAGGGGGGCGGCCTGGCGGACTTTGGCCGGCTCTTTTGGACCGTTTTTTTCACTCCCGCCAATTCGGTAGGGGCTTTGTGGACTCCTTTGGCGCTGATGAGCCTGCCTTGGATAGGGAAGCCTCGCAATACCCGATGGGGCATTTTTCTTTTGATTTTCACCGCCGTTTTTTTTACAGGATGGTTCATGTTCTGCAGTAATTTACGCCACGCGGCCGGAGGGTTGATGGCGGTGATAATTCTATCTTCTTTGGCTTGGGACGGGGCTTTTGCTGAGAAAAGGGCAAGCGCCAAAATATTGTTCGGATTGGGAGCCGTTGTATCGATCTGGCTTTGTCTTTCAGCCCAATGGACCGCTACCGCGCCCTATGCTTCGGCTTTGGGTTTGGAGAATCCCCTGGCCCGCTTGAAACGAAACTATTCGATGAGCGGGGATACTTATGCGGCTTACCGGGTCATTGAAAATAATTCGGAGCCGGGGGATAAGGCGATGGCTTTTGGCGTCTTTCAAACATACCCCCTTCGCCGGATGTCTTATGTGGACTTTTTTTGGAAAAAACCCATATTTCTGCAATGGGCCGGATCCGCTGGGACGGCCCAGGGGTTGGCCAAGCGTTTAAAAGAGAACGGCGTGGATTGGTTTATTTACCAAAAGGGGGAGGCGGTGAACGCGTCTTTCCGGGAAAAGGACTTTTCGCTCGAGGGAATGCCGGAAAAGGAGTACGCGCGTTTTTGGCAGTATTACGCCGATCTCGTTTGGTCCGGGGATAATTCGGTGGTTTACCGTTTTCGGGAAAAGCCCAGGGAAAAAATTGGGCCGCTTCTTCAACTTCCGGGGCTCCAGGAGTCTTTTCTGGGGAAGTCCATTCGATTGTCGGCGAAGGGAGATTTTGGGGGGGCGCTGGAAATTTGCTCGGAATTAACCCGGCGGTATCCGGATCTCGCGGAGGGATGGGTTTGGAAATCCCAGATGGAACAAAATCTTGGGAAGCTCGATCAGGCGTCGGCTTCGGCCAAGCGGGCAATCGACTTAGGCGCGCTGGAGAGCGGATTATGCGATATAATGGCGACGAATCTCAAAAGAAAAGGGCAAACAGGAACCGCGGATTGGGAAGAAAAAGGGAAAGCCGTCCGCGGCGGGATTGCCCTTTCGGTGGATGAAGCCTTAAAAGATTATTAGGAGCCAACCATGAAAAAACTTACGGGGTTTTTATTTTTTCTTCTTTTGGGGGCGGTTGTGGAGGCAGGAGCCCAAACACCCAATTTCACATTGGACCGAAATCTTTTCAAGCCTTCAACGGATCTCAAAGTAACTTCGGTCTTTACACCGGTTTTTTCCGGAAACAGCCAATTCATCCTTTATGACACCGCAGGGGAAGTGATTAAAAATTTCAAGCCTGGCGCCTTGACGGCTAATGTGCCTCAAACCTTCACCTGGGACGGTAAAAATGACAGCGGGGAGCCGGTCGCTTCGGGTTTTTATTTTTTCAGGTTTACGGTTGAATTAGGAACCTTTACCAAAAAACTTTTGGTGGTTCGGTAGATTTACCCCGATTTTTGTCCATATAAAAGCGGATTGGGATCGAGCCGGCATTCCCCGGCGATCCGGATTTTTCCTATTTTCTTCTGTTCCCGTAACGCGATAAGCCGTGGCACGATTTGGCCCCGAAGCACCGCGGGAGAGATGGGATTGATGTGGATCCCGGTACCACCTTCGAATCCGGCGGGGTTGATCGTTCTCCACTTAATCAAGACCCGCCAGGGCATCGCGATTTCCGAGCCTCGCGGCGAATAGCTCCATTCCTCATTGCAAGGTATTTGGCTTCCCATGGCGGCATGGCAAGCGTGAACTAAATCGGAAAAACCCTTTATGGCCTCTTCCGTATGTTCTTCGGGCCGGGTGTGCCGGCTTTTGGAATAGATGGCCAGGGTGGGATAGGGCCGGCCGATGTCGGATAGGGCGATCGCGAAGTCGTTTTCGGCGAAGATGAGGTTGTGGCGCGAAGAAAAGTTGACGATGGATTTGTTATAGACGTTTGGATTTTTACGGACGATGTCCGCTTCCCCCTGAAGGGAAGGCCCCCATTCATCCAATCCCACCAATTGCTTGTGGAGGTGGTCAAAGGAGGCACCCGCCGGTTGAAGCCAGTTTTGGAAAACAGCCACGTAACGGACGTAAGGGTTTTGGAGGTAAATGTCGGTCATGGCGTCAATGGTAAAGCGCATCAACCGGTAATGGTCTTCGGGAGTTAATTCTCCGGAAGAGAGCAGATCGTTATCCCGGGCGGCTCCCGGCTTGAAATGCCCTCCGGCAATGATGAGATCGTGAGTTCCTCCGAAAAAAGCATCGGCTAATTTTATTTTTTCGTCCATTGCCATATTGGAAATCTGTTCCGTGGTTTTTCCGGAGCGCATCAGTTTGGCCTCAACCAAACGGAGGGTGTGCTCTAATCCGCGGGGATTTCCAAGATAAGTTTCTTTCCAGCGGCTCTGAGAAGGGGAAAGATGGAACCCGTGATTTTTCATCCAATAGTCGATGGTGACGATTTCAAAAAGGTTGGCCACCCGCCGGAAGAGGGCCGGGGAGGCATCGATGAGGTCCGGATGAATCCGTTCCAAGGTTTGGGTGCGGCCCTCGGAGGTTCGCGTCAATCGGGCCTTTTCAGGCGGAGTACGGAAATACTCGGATTGGCAAAAGTCGCAGTAATTTTCCACGGCGGGGTTGCTCAGGGGCTGGGGAGGTTTTAAGGTTTGGTTGTAAAGCGGACGGTGGGCCCGCGAGGGCACAGTCCAAACTTCCGTGCCGGTTAAGGGGTTGATGTGTTTGAGGGTTCCGTCCGGCAGGGTGGTATAGGGGTTTGATATTTTTCGCATGGGTCCGACTTGATCCGCGGGATTTGCTTATTAAATTAAGGGAAATTGTATCGAAATGGCCTACAATGGCGCAAGTGAGTTTTGGGAGCCGTTGGCCCAAAGGATTCCTGAAATGAGTTTTCAGTCGGGCGGGTTATCTTTTTCCTGAACGGGAGTAAAGATTGAAACTTTTATGCTTGTCGGATTACCGGGGCGCGGACGATAAGATCGCCAGCGTGCCTAAAATGATCCAGGCGGAAGATCCGGATTTTGTTTTTTATTGCGGCGGATCCATGAAAGGCGAAAAGCGGACCGCCGAATATGAGGCGGCCCGGCGTTTTCACAGTAAGCCGGACACGGGCAGCCCGGCGATCCAGCAGGAAATCATCCAGGACACCGAATACCTTCAGCAGTTTCTTTTGGCTCTCGCCGACACGCAGAAAGTCATTTACGCTGTCCCCGGCTACAATGACGCTCCTGAATCCCTTTATTTTAAAACGATCTACAATTACGCCCATATTTACCCCAATTTACAGCCGGCTCACGAAATGATGCATCGAGAGGATCAATTCATGGTCGCCGGGTTTGGGGGCGACATGACCTCCAGCGATGACAACCGGGAATTTGTCCTCCAGTACTCTAAGGTCTGGGTGGAGTTCGCGCTGAGGCGGTTGGAATTTTTCCCCGGCGAGAAAATACTCCTGTTTCATTCCCCGCCGGTTTGCCGGTTAGATTTGTCCGACGGCGAGCATTGCGGCGTGCTGTTGATCAATGAGCTAATTGAAAAGGTATCTCCGCGCTTAGTGTTGTGCGGCCGGGCGAAATCGGGACAGGGAACCGTCAAATTAGGCGGGAGCGTGGTGGTAAATCCGGGGCCGTTTTTTGAGGGACATTACGCGGTGATTGATTATCCTTCCCTCGACGTTCAGTTTAAGAACGTTAAAACCTTATAACCCATCACCCCTTGTCCACCTTACTATCGATTGAAAATTTAAAAGTTGTCCTGAAAAATCCAGCGGGTTTTGAAACCGGCTCGATCCTCCGAGGTGTCGATCTGAAAATTGCCGAGGGCGAGTCCGTGGCTTTAGTGGGAGAGTCGGGCTGCGGAAAAAGCATGACGGCGCTTTCGATTCTTCGTCTTTTACCCAGTCCCCCCATGGAAATGGTCTCGGGGAAGATCAACTTTAAAGGCCGGGATTTGGCCGATTTTTCACCCGCGGATTGGGGCAAAATAAGGGGCGGGGATATCGGGGTTGTTTTTCAGGATCCCCTAGCTTCTTTAAACCCGGTTATCCGCGTGGGTCATCAAATTGAAGAAGTGATCCGGATCCATTCGGAGTTATCCCGTGATCAAGCCCAAAGGAAAGCCTTGAATCTTTTGAGCGATGTGGGACTTCCGGATGCGGGTAGGATCTTTCAGCAATATCCCCATCAGCTTTCCGGCGGCATGTGTCAACGAGTGATGATCGCCATGGCTCTTGCTGGCGGGCCTTCGCTTTTGATCGCGGACGAGCCGACCACGGCCTTAGATGTGACGGTTCAAACCCAGATCCTTGATCTTCTTTTCGGGATGAAAAAAAAGCATAAACTGGCCATCCTATTTATTACCCATGATCTCAGGCTGGTTCGCGGCCACGCTGACCGAGTCGCGGTTCTTTACGCGGGACAAGTCGTGGAAGAGGGAAGTCCAGAGGAATTGTTTCGTCATCCCCTGCATCCCTATACCGAAGGGCTTATCGGGGCCCTGCCCAGCGCTTCTCAAAAGGGACACCCTCTAGCCAATATCCCCGGGAAAGTCCCTTCCCCTTTTGACATTCTTACGGGCTGTGCTTTCGCGGACCGCTGTTCACGGGTGGAGAAAAATTGTCGCGCGGACGAACCGAACCTAATCGAAAACGAAAAAGGACATCGATCGAGATGCTTTTATCCGTCCAAAAATTAATAAAAAAATTCCAAGTCAGCCGCGGGCTGTGGGGCCGTCCCAACGCTTTCGTTAAGGCCCTGGATGGCGTTTCTTTCGATCTGGGCGCGGGACAAATAATGGGGGTGGTCGGAGAGTCGGGATGCGGCAAAAGCACGCTGGGACGCTGTATCGTTGGGCTTCACCTCCCGTCCGAAGGTATGGTGGCTTGGGATGGACAAGATTTGCGAACCATGGATTCGACATTGAGGCGGAAGGCCCAACGACGCTTTCAAATGGTCTTTCAAAATCCTTTCGCCTCCTTAAACCCAAGGCAAAG
>CAZHFP010000092.1:0-11182 GCA_964531065.1 uncultured bacterium | reverse complement strand
GGCAGGTTCGGAATGTGTTTGAGCTTCATCATAAAAGAAGTGACCGCATCCGCCACCGGGCCCGTATCCTGGGCGTTGTCGGCCTCGATGTCCACCAGGTTCACGTACTCCTTGCCAAAGAGGCGGTACATGGCGGTGGTGACAGGAACCACGATGGTATCGTCCTGGTCCGCGTAACCATTGGAGCCCTTGACCGGAAGAACCCCGATCACTTGGAAATTTACCCGGTTGATCTTGATTTCCTCGTTGATGGGGTTGGCCTTGTCCCCAAAAAGTTTTTGAATGACCGTCAGCCCCAGAAGCGCGACCCGGTTTCGTTTTTGGATGTCATCCTGGGTGATGAAGCGGCCATAGATGGGTTGGGCCGACTTCATGTCGGCGTAATTGGGAGTAGTGCCGGTGACGGAAGTGTTCCAGTTCTTGTCGGCATAAGTGACCTGAACCCGGCCCGAAATCTCCGGGGCGACCCTTTTCACCATGGGGACCGTGGCAATCGCGTCCGCGTCTTGGAGCAGGATGCGGCTGGTTCCGCCCAACCCCTGCTGGACTCCCCCGACAGACAAGGAGCCGGGCCTCAACGTCACCAGGTTGGTGCCCAGGGCGGCCAAGGCCGCTTCCATGGATTTTTGCGCGCCGGACCCGATCGCTTGTCCGCCGATGACCGCCCCTACGCCGATCATGACGCCCAATATGGAAAGGATCGAACGGACTTTATTGGCCAACAAGGCCCGCATAGCCTGGCGGAAGTAAGCCGTCACCTGGCTGAAGCTGAAGGTTTGTTTTGAGGAGGTGGAGCCCTTTAACGACGGCACGACAGGCGATTTGGGGGCCTTGGCGTCGGAGTGGGAGTTTTTTTTGTCGGTGAGGACCTTTCCATCCTTCATGACGATGATCCGCCTGGCATGGGCCGCGATGTCGGGCTCGTGGGTGACGAGCACGACCGTGATGCCGCTTTCGTTCAACTTTCCGAGGAACCCAATGATTTCCTCCGAACTCTTGGAATCCAAATTCCCCGTCGGTTCGTCGGCAAGGATCAGCCTCGGCTGATTGGTCAAGGCGCGCGCGATGGCGACCCTTTGCTGTTGGCCGCCGGAAAGCTCGTTGGGGCGATGCCCGGTCCTCTCGCCGAGGCCCACCATTTTCAATAATTGCATGGGATCGCCGTGGGGCTTGGAAGGGTCGGCGTAAAGCAGGGGCAGGCTTACGTTTTCAACAGCGGAGGTCCGGGCCAAAAGGTTGAACATCTGGAAAATGAATCCCAAGGTCTGGCTCCGAATGGAGGCCAACTCATCCTCTTTTAGGGTGGAAACTTCCTTCCCGAGAAGCTTGTAGGAGCCGGAAGAGGGTATGTCCAAGAGTCCCAGGATTTGGAGCATCGTCGACTTGCCGGAGCCGGAAGCCCCCATGATGGCGACAAATTCCCCCGGTTCGATCTTGAGGGTCACGCCGTTGAGCGCGCGCACCTCCGAATCGCCCATCTTGTAGACTTTGGTGATGTCTTTTAGTTCGATAACGCTCATTCAAAACCTCAAATAAGTTCTCAGCTCACAGCTCTCAGCCGACAGTTAAGATTTAAAATTTTTAAGACTTTCCTTTGGACTGTGAGATGTCGCCTGTGGACTGGTTATCTTCCGCCGCCCCCGCCGCCGCTGCGGTTTCCGCCGCCGCCCGTTGTTTTCGGGGGGGCGAAGGGATTGCTGCCCGCACTGGGGGCCGCTACTTGGCCCGCCGAGAAGGTTTTAATCAGGATATTATCCCCTTCGGCGAGCCCTGAGACGACTTCGGTCTGCTTGCCGTCGGTCAAGCCGGTTTGGATAGTCACTGGTTGGGGTTTTTCGCCGGGGGTAGCCGCGGCTTTCAAAACCGTGGTTTGGCCCCTTTGGTTTTGAACAGCTTCGGAAGGTATCAGGAGAATATTGTCCTTCTCGGAAATAGTGAAAACCACGTTGGCCGTCATGCCGCTTCGCATAAAGGCTGGAACCTTGGAAGGCCAAACATCGACCTCGTAGGTCGTGACATTGTTGACGAGGGTGGATTGGTAGGAAATCCTCTGGACCTTTCCCTCGATGGGGTCGTTGGGATAAGCGTCCAGGGTGATGGTGGCATCCTGGCCCATGTGGATTTGCGCTAGGTCCGTTTCATCCACTTGGGTATTGACGATCAAGTGGTCGGACATGGTCATAATGCTGTCGCTTTGGGAAACGATCTGGCCGGGTACCGTGGGCAGGTAGACAATCTGTCCGTTTTCCGGGGAGAGCAGAGGAGTGGCGGTGTAAAGTCCTTCCCAATGGGCCAGGACATCCGGACCCTGGGCGCGGGCCGCGTCCAAGAGCGTCGCCCGTTCGGTGGAACTGAGCTGGGCCAGGATCTGGCCCTTCTTCACGTAGACGCCCTCGCTGATCATCAGCTTTTCAATTCGGCCTGAGATCGGCGGTTTAATGGAAAGCTGGTTATGCGGCTGAACGTTGCCCGTGGCCAGGACCGTAATTTGCAAATCGTCCCGAACGACCACCACCGGCTTGAATCCGCCCGCGCCCGCGTTTCCGCTCCACCCTTTTTTGCCGCCCGAACAGCCCGTGAGCAGCATGCAGAGAATCAAAGCGCCGGGAATAAGTTGGGATGGATTGAATGGTTGATGTTTTAAAATTCCTAATTCCTCATTCCTAATTCCTAATTTTATACTCACGGTATCACTCCCTTTCCTTCTGTCAGTTCCCAGTTGGCTTCCGATGATTTCGCGTTTAAAAAACTGGAGAGTTCGGTTTTTTGCTGGTTCGTCAGGTTGGTTTCCAAATCATCCCAGTTTTGGAATATTAAAAGTCCGTTCAGGTATTCCGCCTTCCCGATTTCTTCGCGGGTTTGGGCGGCTTGCAGGAAAGCCTCTTGGACCTTGGTGTTTTGGACGCCGTTTTGGAAAGCCGTATAGGCGCTCTCGAGGGCGGCCGCGGTTTTTAAATCGGTGCTTTTCAAATTATCCTCCGCGCCGTACTTGGATTCCTCGGCGCTCTTTAAATCGAAAAAATCCCTGCCCCCGGTGAAGAGGGGGAAACTTAAAGACAGCCCCGCGGACCAACCGGAGTTATAAAGTGTGTCAAAATTTTCTCCGCCTCTTGAAAGAGAAGCGTTGGCGGAAAGGGTGGGGAAAAAGCTGCCCCGGGCCGAAACATATTGGCTTTCCGAAAGGTGGAGTTGGGCCAGGGATTGGAGATGGGCGGGGGTGGAGAGGGTCAACTTCATATAGTCCGGATTGTCCGAGGGAAGATCAGGAACGTCGAAGTCGCCCGCCACTTCCACCGGATCAAGTTTGGCCCGGCCGAGCAATTGGGACAATTGGCGCTGGGCGATGGCGAGGGCCCTTTTGGACTGGTCCACCTCAAAAACCGATTCCTGGTAGGAGGCCTGGGCTTGAAGAAGGGAACCCTTGTTGTCCGTGCCGCCCTTGAAATTCATCTCCACCAAGTCCTCGTTGGCCTTGTTACGGTCGGCGATAGTTTGAAAAAGATCGATTTGTTTTTGCGAGTAGAGAAGGGTGTAAAAAGCCACTTTCAAGTCGTGGGAAAGCTGGGCCTTGGCCTGGGTGAGCTGGGCACGGGCTAAGTCCAATTGAGCGTTTGAGGAATCCACGGAAGCGATGTCCCTGAGTCCTGAAAAAATATTCTCGGAAGCGGAAAGGGAGAGGCCTGAATTTTGGCCGTAGAGGGGATCCCTCAGGGCGCCTTCGATGGAATTGTCTCCGCCATTGCGCCCAAGAGAAGCCCCAAAATTGATCTGGGGAAGGAATTGCCCTAAGCTTGCAATCTTGCTGTCGTCGGCGGCCTTGAGCGATTGTTCGGCGGCCAGGAGATCGTAATTGTGGGAAGAGGCTTCCTTAACGCAATCGGCCCAGCTTAAGGGCGATTCGGCCCACAGCGACGATGGGAGCGTTAACAAAATTCCGATAAGGGTCGGCAGGGTTTTTAGGTGATTCATGTTCCGTTCTTTTTAGCATGATATGGAAAAGTTTTATAGAACGCCTTAAGTTCCATATAGATACAGACGTAAAAGTCCCTGGGGAGTGTTGGGATTTTAAGGTAAAACCCTTGAAAACGAGACATCTTAACCTTCCTTTTAATAGGCCTTTTGGGTATACTCTCGCCTCCCAAAAGGCAGCTGGTGGCTCTTTTGCTGATGGCTGTTGGCTTCGGGAAAAAAACTAACAGCTAATCGCCAATGGCTATCCGCTGATTTTAAAGAGGTTTCGGAATGACGCTTCGTAAAGACTTAAGAAATATCGCCATCATCGCTCACGTCGACCATGGCAAAACCACTCTCGTGGACGCTTTGTTCCGCCAATCGGGCGTCTTCCGCGCCAATGAGCATATGGAAGAGCGCGTTATGGATTCCAACGACCTCGAAAAAGAACGGGGCATCACGATTTTCTCCAAGAACGCCTCGGTCGTCTGGAACGGCACCCGCATTAATATCGTCGACACTCCGGGTCACGCCGACTTCGGCGGGGAAGTCGAACGCATTCTTTCCATGGTGGACGGCGTCCTTCTTTTAGTGGACGCGGCCGAAGGCCCCCTGCCCCAGACAAAGTTCGTCCTACGTAAAAGTCTGGAGCAAAACCTGGACGCTATCGTGGTCATCAACAAGATCGACCGCAAGGACGCCCGTCCCCAGGAAGTGGTGGACGCGGTGTTGGATCTTTTTATCGCGCTGGGCGCCAATGAGCATCAGATCGGCTATCCGGTGGTGTACGCCATTGCCCGGGAAGGCAAGGCCACGCTTTCGCTGGATACGCCCGGCACGGATTTGAAGCCCCTCTTTGAGACCATCGTGAACCATTTCAAACCAGTTGAAGTTGATGAAGAGGCCCCCTTTCAAATGCTGGTGACCACCACCTCCTATAATGAATATTTGGGCCGCATGGCCGTGGGCCGGATCAAGCGCGGCAAAATCAAGTTGAACGATCCCATCACCCTGATCAAGCTGGACGGCCGAAAGGTCAACAGCAACGCCACCAAGCTTTTCACCTACAACGGCATCAAACAAGTCGAGTGTCCGGAAGCGGTTGCGGGAGACATCATTCTCCTCGCCGGGTTGGAAGATGTTCAAATCGGCGAAACGGTTGCCTCGGTTTTGGCGCCGGAAGCCCTGCCGGCCATCGCCATTGATGAACCCACCATGTCCATGGTTTTTTCCGTCAACAACAGCCCCTTTGCCGGTAAGGAAGGAAAGTTCGTGACCTCCCGCCATTTGCGTGACCGCGTCTATAAAGAAGCGGAAGCCAATCCGACATTGAAAATCAGTGACACGGAAAGCCCCGACGCCTACAAGGTCGCGGGCCGCGGGGAACTCCATTTGGGGATTTTGATCGAGACCATGCGCCGCGAAGGTTATGAATTCCAGGTTTCCCGGCCCCAGGTTATTTTCAAAATGGTTGAGGGAAAATTACAGGAACCTTACGAAAACCTGATCGTTGACGTTCCGAATAATTGCGTGGGAATCGCGATGGAAAAATTGGGCGCGCGCAAGGGCGAGATGAAGAACATGACGCCCTTGTCGGAAGTGACGACCCGCATCGAGTTTTTAATTCCTTCCCGTTGCCTGCTGGGTTTCCGCACCGAGTTCATGACCGATACCAAGGGCGAGGGAGTTTTGCATCACGTTTTCGCCGGCTACGGGGAGTTTAAGGGCGACATCGGCGGAAGAAGCCGGGGAGTGCTGGTGGCTTTTGAGGCGGGTGTGACCGCCGCTTACGGCATGTTCCAATTGGCGGACCGCGGCAAGTTTTTCATCAACCCCCGCTTGGAAGTTTACGAGGGCATGATCGTTGGGGAACATACCCGCGAGAACGATATCGCGGTCAACCCCTGCAAGACCAAGCACTTGAGCAACATGAGAAGCAAGTCTTCCGACGAGGCGCTCACCATGGAGCCGCCGACCATTTTCTCCCTGGAGCAGTGCCTGGAATATATCCAGGACGATGAGCTCCTGGAAGTGACCCCCTTGAACCTGCGCATGCGCAAGAAGATCCTCAACAACAACGAGCGCATGAAAACCGAAAAGCAGACGGCTAAAAGCTCGGCCAAGCAGATCCTGGAGTCCATGGCTCAAAACCCTAGGGCGTAAAATTCGACTTCCGCTCTCCGGTCTCCGCTGGAAAAACCTTCAAAAACCTAGACCCTTTATTTCGAGATTTTGCGGAGGGCGGACGGCGGAGGGCGATTCTGCTACAATGGCTTTATGATTTCCCGCGTCCTCATTTCTATCATGCTATTGGTTTCCCTCGGGCTTTCCCTGCCTTCCTATACTTGGGCCGTGCCATCTACCGAGGATTTAACCGAGCAGGGAGATGATTCTGTCCAAAAGGGGGGATTCGCTCAGCCCTATGAATATGAAAGAAAAGCCAACGGGTATGACCCGGAGGGGGTGGATTATAAGGAGAACCAGGCCGAGGATTTTCAGGTGGTTTTTATCACCGCCTTGCCTTTCGCCGCTCTTTTTAGTTTCGGCGTGACCGGGTTTGTTTCTCTTTTGAGCAATAATAGCTTTGGCGTGGGGGGTGATTTTTTTCTCCCGTTCTTGGGCGGCACCTTAGCTGGCGCCACGACCGTCGCTTGTGTGTCAGTTTTAACGAATAAATACCCCCCTCCACCCGAAAATTCCATCGTCGAAATAAGACGGACTCCCGGAGTCTTCGCGTTCAACGCCCCTTTAATTACGGCGAAATTTTAAGAAAAGCAGAAACCTGTTTACCACCAAAGGCACCAAGCTCACCAAGAAAGACAGGAAAAACTAATCATTTAAAAATGGTTATTTGATCCTTTGATTTTTGGCAGTTCTTGGTGCCCTTGGTGCCTTGGTGGTTAAATTGGTTCTTGGATTTCGTTTATTTTTATTGGAGGATTTGTGCCGGGGTGGGGTTAAAATGAGGACCGTTTGAAAACCCCCATTCTTAGTTTCTAAGGAGCGTTCGGCATGATGAAACGACTTTCAGCGTTCATCCTTTTTTTCCTGGCATCCGGTTTATTAAAGGCCCAGGATATGCCGCCTCTTCCGCCCCTGCCGGACCAAACCGTTTCCGCCGGAGGCACGGCCACTGTCTCCACCGCCTCTCCCGCCTTGCCGCCTTTACCCTCGTCTTCAACCAGTACCGCTTCGCCCGCCATGCCCCCGCTGCCAGATAGCTCAACTTCGTCCAACACCGCTCCTCCCTCAATGCCGGCTTTACCCGCGAGCTCAGCCGCCCCGGCGGCCAGCTCTCCCGCGATGCCGCCTTTGCCGGCGACCGCTAATTCCTCTTCCAATAGCGCCGCTCCCGCCATGCCGCCCCTTCCGGGTCAAGCCGCCGCGCCTTCTCCTTCAGATCAGACCGCCTCCGCCAGCGCTACGCCCGTTGATACGCCTGTTGCCAGTGGAACGGAAGAAAAAAAACCTGTCGTTAAGCACGCCAAGAACGAAAGACCTTGGGAAGCCACCAAGTGGCGCCCCAATGTGATTTTCGGCGGATGGGTCAATGCCAAGGGTGGAAATGAATCCTCTCGGCTGGCCTGGACTTCCCAAGAGGTTCAGAACGCCCTTTGTTTCAAAGGCTACAAGGTCATCAAGGAAGACGGAAAATACGACGGCCAAGCTGACGCCGGCGGAAACCAGTGGCGTGAATTCACCTTCAGCGTCCCCAAATCGAAATTACAGGTTCAGGTCTACGCGAAACAAACGGGCAAGAAAATATGGCTGAGGGTCGGCCCTTCCGAGCCCCCGGCCTTTGCCGATGCGGAGAACAGCATCGCCCATGTCCAAAAAATGAGGGAAGCGGACATGAAGGCCCTTCACCTGATCCAGAAAAAATTAGGCCGCCGTCTTTTGGCCCACCACATCGTCCGTTCCTACGAGGCGCCCTATAGCTTCAATAAAGAAGCGGTCGTCGAGTAGGGTAGGGAAGTAAGTAGGAATGTTTCAACCCAGAATTTCTTACCTTTTTTTTGGAATTGGTATCGCGGGCTTATTGTTTTCATTAATTCGGACCTATTATTTGCTTTGGAAGTTAAAGAAAGAAAAAAACGCAAAAGGTCGAAAGACCGGTAAAAGGGGCGGACAGCCCCTTCTGTAAGGAGTAAATCATGTCGACCAGACGGGAAGCCCCTACCGCGGATTTTTTAAAGGAAGTCAGCCTCTTTGACGGGATGCAGGACAAGACCCTCAGCCATATTTTTAAATTGGGAAGCGTCAAAAATTTCAAAGCCGGCAGTATGATCATCGAAGAAGGCCAGTCTGGCGGCAACCTCCACATTATGATCAATGGCCGCGCCGAAGTCTCGAAGTCCGGTAAAGAGCCGGGGGACAAGAAGTATTTGGCGGACCTGAACCGCGGGTCGATCTTTGGCGAGATGAGCGTGTTCGACGACGCCCCCTATTCGGCCAATGTGAAAGCCCGGGAAGACTGTTCGGTCCATGTGATCAAGGGCGATGACTTCAAGAAGTTTCTCAAGAAAAATCCCGAAGTGGCCTACGAGGTGTTCTGCACCTTGATCAGCCTCATCTCCAGCCGCCTGCGCCGCACCAACCTCGCCTTTTCACTTCTGGAATTCAATTAAGTTAGGTTCAAGGGGCAAGGTGCTAGGTTCCAGTTTAAAACTTTGTTCCTGATACCTCGTCCCTTGCGCCTTCTTTTTGCCCCATATTTGGTAGGCGGAAAGGCCTTGCACACCCACTCCTAGTAATGATAAAGTTTCCTTGAAACAAGCCTTTCCACACCTTTCCCACACTTCTCCGGCTTTTTTACACCCTGTTTCGGAGACGCGTTTGTTCCTCAAAAAGCTCGAAATTATTGGTTTCAAATCCTTCGCCGACAAGACCGAACTCCTCTTTGAACCAGGCATCACTTCCGTTGTTGGTCCCAACGGCTGCGGCAAGACCAACGTGGCTGACAGCGTGCGCTGGGTCATGGGGGAGCAATCGGCCAAGGGCCTTCGCGCCTCCGAAATGACCGATGTTATTTTCAACGGCACCGACAGCCGTAAAGCTTCCAGCATGGCCGAAGTCACGCTGACCCTTTCCAACGAAGACAAAACCATTCCGCTGGAGTTCAATGAAATTTCAATCACCCGCCGGGTCTACCGTTCAGGCGAGTCCGAGTACCTGATCAATAAATCGATCGCGCGCTTGAAAGATGTCCGGGAACTTTTCATGGGAACGGGGTTAGGCATCAGCGCCTACTCCGTCATGGCACAAGGCCAGATGGATCAGATCGTTACCTCCAAGCCCGTCGAGCGCCGGGCTATTTTTGAGGAAGCGGCCGGCATCACCCGATACAAGGCCCGCAAGGTCGAGGCGCTTCGAAAACTGGACGCCACCGAACAAAACCTGGTGCGCATTTCCGATATTACCGCCGAAATCAAACGCCAAATTTCTTCCCTCGAACGCCAAGCCAAGCAGGCGGAGAAATATCGGGAGTTCAAAGAAGAACTGGGAAAACTCCAGATCCAAATCCATTTGGACAAGGCCCATAGGCTCAAGACCAAATTAAAAGAAATCACTCACAAAATGTCCCAGGTGAAGGACCGCTTAGGCGACGCTCAAAGTGTGACCCACAAGCTGGAACAGGAAGAAAGAAACCAACGGGCCCAACTGAACGAGATCGACGAGGAATTGGCCGTCATCCGCGAGCAGGCCTATAAAGCCGGCAGTGAAGTGGAGGTCACCCAGGGCCGGGTGGAGAGCACGAAGCGCCACCAAGGGATGTTGGCCGACCAAAAACAGCGCAACGCCCAGCAGGTCGTCGAGGGGCTTGGCCGGATTGAGCAGTTAAAAGTTTGGGTGGCCGAACGCCTCCAATTATTGAGCTCTAAGGGAAGCCAGAAAAAAGAAAAGGACGACCTCAAAAAAGATTTGGAAGGAAAACTCGCCCTCGTGGACGGGGATCTGTCCAACCGGAACCAGGAACTTGAAAACAAGAATGTCGCCGCGATGGATTTGGTGACGAAGGCCGCCCAGATGAAAGCTGAGTTGGAATCCTTGAGGTCGCAGGATGAGGAAACTTCCCGGCGTTTCACCGACCTATCCGCCCAGGTTGAGAAGCTGAAGCAGGAAATTACCCAGGCCGAACAACGGCTCACGAACATCCAAGACGAAAAGAAAAATGTGCAAGCCGGCGAGGTCCAGGTCGATGAGGACATCCTCCAAACCCAAACGGCCCTATCCCAGCATGAGACCCAAATTGAGGATGCGAACCGCGGTCTCAAACAGCTTAATAACAGCCACTCGGAAGTCCGCTCTCGCTACAGCGTCCTGCAAGAGCTTCAGAATAAATTGACGGGTTACGACTCGGGCGTCAAAGCCATCCTGCAGGCCCGGCAAGCCGAACCTCTGATGTGGCAGGAAGTCCTGGGAGTCGTGGCGGACCTGATCTCGGTGGATCAAGTGCATGAGACGGCCTTGGAAACCCTCTTGGGAAGCCAACTACAATCCCTCGTGGTGCAATCGAGGGCCATGGCGCAAAAGGTCGTGGCCCATTTGAAGGCCGAAGGCCAGGGAAAGGTTTCCCTTTTTGTTTTGGAAGATTTAGTGAAGCTGGAGCCCCAGCCTTTTCCCAATTCAATATTATCCGAGGATGGCGTAGAAGCTTCTGTCGCCTCTTTAATCAAACTAGACGCCCGGATGGAACCGGTGGTCCGCCACCTCTTTGAGCAAGATGTCTTCGTGCGGGATTGGGCCACGGCCGAGAGGCTTAGCGCCTCTTACCCGAGAGTGCGGTTTGTGACTAAAGAAGGGGACCGCTTGGGTCCCTTGGGTTTCCTCAAGGCCGGGTCCATCTCTTCCGGGATATCCCTCTTGGGCCGTCACCGTGAGATGACCGAGTTGTCGGAAAATATCGCCGGGCTTGAATCCCAAATACAGCAATCCGAAACGGCCTTGGGCGAGACCAAGAAAAACCGCAAGGATTCGGAAGACCGGCTGTTAGCCGCCGAAACAAGGCGCCAGCAGATCAAAATCCGCCTGGCTGAAATTCAAAAAGAAATCGCCCAACTGGAAGAAAATCTTACCCGTTTGAGCCTGGAAAAGACCGCCGAAGAAAAAGAAAAGGCCGCCCTCGAGGGCCATTGGAACGCCGATAAAAACCGCATCCAGGAATTAGCCGCGCTTCTTTCCAAGAGCGAGCAGGCCCACAGCCTGACCCAGGAAGAAATCTCCGAAGCCC
>CAZHFP010000091.1:0-11243 GCA_964531065.1 uncultured bacterium | reverse complement strand
AAGCTTATTTTAGAATTTAACTTCATAGGTCAGCTCCATGAATTGATTGTTGAAAGTACCCTGGTTCGGGTTCACCGGAAGCAGGTTGCCGGTGGTCCAATCCCAATCCAGGTAAATATTTGAGTTGCGGTTCACTTTTACCGTACTGGAAAATCTCAGGCTTTGGATGCTTCCCTTCACCGTAAAGGCCGAATATTGGCCCAGATCCGAATTGTCGTAAAGATAAGAGTACCTCGCCCAAAGGGTTCCCCCATATCCCGCATCCGTTCCGTTCACGTCCTGCTCGCTAAAGGCTCCTGAAATTTCCCAGAACGGGAGCACGCCGACCCTCAATCCCCCAACAACCCAGGCGCTGGTCAAAGTCCCCAGCTCGCTTGTGGTTTGTTCGTATCTAGCGTTGGTTCCAATTTCCAAGGCCCTGTCCCAGCCGATCACGGGACCCAAATCGAAGGACGGGCCCACATTCACGTAGGTAAATTTCCGGATCGGAACAATTGTGGTAAGGGCCGGCGAATCAACCGGGACATAAGCTTTTCCCGCTCCATTCACTACAAGGTTACCACTAATTTCCTGGACGAAGTAAGCGCTACCCTTAATTTTCAGGGCTTTATCCTTTAAGGTTTTAACGTCTAACTCGATACCACCGCCCTGACGGTTGGGAGTTCCCAATCCATAAGGGAAGGTATTGTCCTGGGTCCTGTCGTAGAAGCTATAGATGCCGCCGGGCCGGGTAATGTTGCTGAGGAAAAACTGGCTCCGCAAGGTGGGCGAAAAAAGATCCGGTGATTGCATAAAGGACAAGGCCGATGGATTTGAAAAGTCCGTCACCGCGTCTTGGCGGGTCTGGGCCATGGGGGAATAATAATAGGGACCTACATTCAGGTAATTGAAGGTTAATTTTGAATCACCCCATTGGAGGTAAGGGCCGCCCAAAAGGGCGAAATCGTTCATGGCCTTGCGGGGATCCAATTCGTCGTCGTTGTAATGAGAAAAGGCATATTCGATCGCCCCACCCGCGTAAAAGTCGCCTCCGAACCCGACCTTAATATCAGGCCTGACGCTTCCGATTAAATATTGGTGGGCCCAGGTTGAAGTGGTAAAAAGACCATAGGGAGAGCCCGGCTGTGTGGAATCCAAAGGCTCCACGAGCCACAAACCATAAGTATCCAAATTTAATTTCACGGTGGTTCCGCCCAAATACCATTTGGGCGATTTGAGGGAAGCGTTGGCGCCAAAGGCCCAATCGGTGTATTGGTTGGGTCCAAAATACCAATTTGGGCTGCCGGAATCCGCGAAGCCATTTCGGATCATGTTGGCGAATACCGAGGTCTTAAACTCCTCGACAACGGCGGAATCGGGCCACATCATGTCCGTGCCCATTTTCAGTCCCCGCAGGGGTAAGTAGGGTTCATTGTTCAGATAGGCCTCGTACTTTGCCTGGTCGTCCATCCGGCTCCACATCTCAGGCGCCCACGCCAGGTCCAGGGTGTTTCGGTTCCAAAGCACCAGGGGCGTATAGGCCTCATAAAAATCCCCGATGGTCGCCGACATCCAGGATGGATTGAAATTCATGGAAACCCGGCGGACGGTCAAGATCGGGCTGTCATTGGCGATTAATTGGGATTGAATTCCTAAAACACTTCCCCAGCTGATTTCCTTCCCAACAGTTCCGTCCATATCCAAATCCATATATCCCCTGGTGCTCCTGGTGCCGGGGACAATGATATAAGGGGGGACGCTTCCCCATTGTTGTTCAGAAAGGGCAAAGGCCCGGCCCAAACCATGGATTGAAATGGATGGAAATTGGGTGATGCCCTTGATGCGCTTGCGCAAGTCATATTGATCCGAATCCGCTTGGTCCACCTCATCGTGAAGGGCCTTCAAACGGTCCTTCACCTTGGTCAACTCGGACTGGTAAGCCTCCTGAAGGCTGTGAAGATTCTCGGCGGCCTTGGCCAAGGAAGCGTTATCGTCCGCCTCGGGCGTGGGAGGACCAGCGACAACAGGGGCAGCGGTTTGATCAGATGCGGCGGGAGCGGCGCCGTTATCAGACGGCGGTGCTATTTCCATGTCGGTTTGGCTTGCCCCCGTAACGGGGGCGGGTGTCGGCACGGTGGAAGTTGAAGAGGAAGTTGCGGTGGAATCCGTATCGGCGGGCGGCGGAGGGATTTCCGTGTCCGCCTGGGCCATAACCAGCTCATCGTATTTTTGTTGGGCCTTGAGGATGCTCCTGGCAACGTCGTATCGGGTGAGCGGAGAAGCCGCCGCGTCCTTTTTCAACAATCCCGCCTTGGCTAGCTGGGCCAGTTTTTGATAGGTCGGATCCCCGTCAGGAACGATGGAAAAAAGATCCGTGGTGGCGGCCCTCGAAGCCGTCGTTCCGGTAAAAATGAAAAATAGCAACAGCGCCATTCCGCCGCTTCGAAGCCGCAGCCCGAAACCTGAAACCTGAGACCTGCCTTTAGAAGCTGACTTCATAAGTCACCCTCCAAATCTGGTCCCGCCGTTCGAAATTGGGAACATCAGCCCATTCGTAATGATTTAAAAAACAATCCCCGTGAACCTCGAAATCCTTGCTGATCGGGTACTTGACACCGAAGGCCCAGGAAGTACGGATAATGTTCAAGGCTGAATTTTGATAGGTCCCCAAGTAACCGCTGTCCAAGTAGGAAGCGTAGGCGGCCAAGGTGGAAGGACTCCCGACGTTGGTTAACACATACTCGTTTCCGGTGGACTGGGCCCTTTCAAAAGCAGCGGATAAAATCAAGCCGTCAAAAAGAGGAACCGAGGGAATGGGCCCGATATCCGCGCAAAAAACCATCGTGTTGACGATAAAGGGAGCGTAGCCATCCGCCAAATCCGTCGTTTGGTGCTTGTAATCAGCCGCGACATCAAAGGTGGAAGGCGTACCCTCCAGGGCCTTCGCCAGGTCCATGGAAAGAGCGCCCTCATAACCGCTGAAGGTCCTGATATAGGTTGTCGGTAAATTGGTATCGACGGCCAAGACCGAATTCCCAGCAGGGATTAAAACATAATCCGGTTGAACCTCACGCATATTCACGACCAAGGAGGCCTGGGGCTTCAGCCACCCATCCTTCCCGATATCCGCTGATAGACCCAGGACCGTTCCCTCGCGGTTCGGTGTGGCATCTCCATAGGGCAGCATGTTATCCGTCATCCGGTCATAGGAAGCGAAGGAAGGCCGGTTGACTCCTGAAAAAATGTTGAACTGCGGTGAAATGACCGTGGTACCGTAACCATTCAGCCCGTCATCATAAATGGAAAATCCGCCAGCCAGGGCCGCGTCGAAACGGTTGGTCTGGGCTCCAGGGGAATAAAAATAAGCTCCATTGTTCAAATATTTGGCCGTCAAATGAACGCCTTGATAATTGATGGACCCATTGGCCAAGAGCGCCCAATCCTGAAAAAGGCTTTGAGGATTATTCACATCATCTTGGTACCGTGAAACGGCCCATTCACCATCGGCAGAAAGGTTAAAGTCCTTATCCAAGGGAACTTTGGCGTGCGACGAAAGGCTTCCGACTTCATATCGCTTAGCATAGGTGGTGATTAAGCCAGGGATATAGGGGGCATTGGAAGAGGATGTATCGGACATTAGGATCAAGCCGGTCCCCTTGAACTCCAGGTTATCCTCAAAAAAATCGATCGCGTCCTGGCTTCCCCCGTAAATTTGGCCTAGAGAAAAGGCCGTCGGCGCCTTCAGTTCCCCACCCATGGCCTGCAGATGGAAGGAGCTGAGGACGGGTATTCCTAAGGCCTGGTCCGAGGAAACCTGGAACCCCCGCAAACGCCATTGGGGGCCGTGATTCACATCCACCATCTCCTCCTCATCCTTTCGTGTCCGGTAATAGGAAGTGGGCTCTACAAAGGTTCGCACCGGGGTTTCAGAATTCCAAAGGGTCAAGGGCGTGTAGTTGAGATAAAAATCCCCCGCTGTCAGGTTGGCCACCTCATTGGTATTGGTCAATGATATATTTTTCAGCTCAATAATGCCGGTAGTACCAAGCGGATCGGCGTAGTACATCCCGATCGACCGGAAAAAACGTAAATCCAAGTCAAACAAGACAAAGGGAACTGGGACACTTTTTAAATGGGCGTCTACAAACATGACGCCGTTATAGTTGGGCGGTCCGTTTAGGCCGTAGATCCGATTTAACCCGTATCCCCTGTAGGTATTGAAATATCCCCGAGAAAACCCCGATAAGGCCGTCCCAGTCCTTTTTAGTAAATCTTGCTCCTGAGAACCAAATTTTTCAGCGCGGTGTTCCTGGTCATAAATCCGGTCCTCCAGTTTGGCAACGTCCACGTCCATCGCCGAAAGTTCTTCCTTAAATTCATCCACCAGATCCTTCACGCCTTTGGAGACCTCGGTTTTCTGGTTAGCCGGCAAGGTCTGGTCCGAGCTCGCGGCGGCGGGCGGCGGCGCGGCTACGGAAGGCGCGGCCGCGGCAGGCACCTCCGGCATCGGAAGGGACGGCTCATCCCCCATCGGGGGCGGCGGCAGTATATCGGCCTGGGCGACAACTATTTCAGCGGCTTTTTTCGTCAACTGCACCATTTCCAGGTTGGTCATATCCTTCCAGGACTTCGTAGGCTGGGCCAGGACGCCGTCATCAACGAGTGTTTGCATCCGGGCATCGATCCATCCGTCCCGGACATTGGAGACCAGGGATCCGTGGTTGGCGAATGCCGGGACCGCAAGACCCATCAAGGCCAACAAGACAAAGCAAAACAGCTTTTCACCGCGGAGGCGCGGAGATCGCGGAGAAGAATTAATAATTTGAAAATCAAAAACCTTTTTCAATCCATATCCCCTGTGGTTCATCATCTTAAAACTTCATCACAAAAAACGCGTAGATCTGGTCCGCCGTAAAATCGTTGGCCGGGACGGAAATATCGTGGTTAATCAAATGTTTGTAACGGAATTCGAACTTTCCGCCGCCCCAGGGCGTGTCATAGGCAAGGCCGGCCCCGAAAGAGTCCGTCCGCCAATTCACGGGAGGGTAGGTGTAGTCGGAATTCCAAGTTTCCAAACCATAATCCCCCATCAAGTTCACGTCCTTCGCGATCTGATAGAAAAAAGCCGCGTCATAAACGCGCTGGCGGAAAAGACTCGGGATATTCGCCAAGGTTTGCCCGGGACGGTTGGGGTCCGGCATCTCTGCCAGGGTTCCACCCGTCGCACCTGAGACCACATGATCAGTGAAGAAAAGACTTCCGTAGAAGGGTTCGGCCATCGACAACATTTTGTTAAATTGTAGTTTCGTCGTCAGGGTGATGTAATTGAAGGTCTTGAGATGATCCATTTGGGTAAAAACATATTTGCCAATAAACGCGGTCGTGGGGGCGTTACCCGCGTTGTAAACCACATGTTGTCCATTGACGTCATAAACCGGAAGCATTAAAGGGACCCTGCTGCTATAACCATTGCCGACATAGAAGTAATTTTCGTTGGTTCCAAAACCGTCGTTCCGGACAGCCCCAACATTTGTCGTCACGGCCTGGCCCAAGGGGTGCATCCCGCTGTAACCGCCCCAAATGTCGCTTCCCCACAGGCCCGTGTCGTCGGGATAATAAACCGTAATCAGGTTGTCCGCCTCAATCACGTTTTGGCCCAAGGGATCCTGAATCATCCGGTATTCCTTGTTGGAGGCGACATCAAGATTGACGATGATATTGTCCAAAAACGAGGGAAGAGATTTCATCCAGCTGTCCTGCCGCCCTTTCCAGCCCAGATTGGCCCGCCAGCCGTACCGGTCGCTGATCAGGTCATCCACCATTCCAACAAAACCGTAATAACTGTCGTTGGTGTTTGCGGCATAGGCGTATCCGTATTTATTCATATTGAAGCCCGCCAAATAGACGCTGCTTTGGATTCCGGCGTAATCGCTGCTGATCGCGTTGTAATAAAAAGTGAAGGGGTAGAGAGAAAGGGCTAACTGGCCTGCTGGGGCTTCAAGGTCTTTGGGGTTTAATGTAATGGTGCCGTTATCGTTGATCACCAGGCCCGTATTGAAAGTGCTATAGCCTCCTTTGATTTCCAGGAAGACTGGTTTCAGGTCAAAAGCCAGGTCCGCGCAATAGGTTTTCAAATCCAAAGCGGGCATCGTGGGAGCATGGATTCCCTGGTCTTCATTGACCCAAAGGGTTGAAAAGGACGTTTGTAAAAATCCGTTCGCCCATGGCTGGCTGTATTTGATTCCCTCTTCGAGTTTTTGGGTTTCAGACACCGATCTTCCCATGCGGCCCGCCAAAATAACCGCCTTGGCGTCCTTGCTGACCAAGGGCAGATTGCTTCCAATCCCGTAAACACCATCAAAGACGATTCCGGTATTGGATTGGTTGGTAAAGGAGCTGGTACTGGGAACATAGCCCAAGCTGGTCATCGAATCTTGCCAGTTTTTAGTGTCTTTATCTTCTGAGTATTTCTTGATTTCAAAGGGATACTCGAAACGGTTGGTGCCAGCGAGATTTCCACGGGTAAAATCACCGATCATTACATCCGAGGTATAGAGCTCAATGCCCACGGTCGTATCCCAATGCCCCAATTTCCCGTCCATTCCCCAATTAATTTTGGGGCTGGTCAAGTTGAAGGAAACGGGGTTCGAGGCGGCGGAAGCATTGGAAAGGGGCACATAGCCGGCCAGTCCGAAATTGATGCTGCCCTTGCCCCCCAGGTCGCTGTTGAATTTGACGCTTGTGGCTTCCACCGCCTTGGTGAAATTCAAAACCGTGATGCCGGCGACACTGACGTTCTCATAACGAATGTTGGATTCGCTGTCGAGATTGAAGGATCCGGAGGACCGGTTGGCTTTCTTGAAGGCCGATTCCACCTCGTCCTGGACGGATTTCAACCGTTCCAACTCGTCCGCCTGTTGATGGATGCGGTAATCGTCCTGGGCCTCTCGGGTCCTCAACGACGCCGATTCCCGGCGCAATTCCCGAAGGAGATCCATGATCTCGTTTTCAAGGGCGCTTTTATTCACCGCGGGAACGGGGGCGGGCGCCGTCATCACGGGCGGCGGCAACGCCATCGGGGGAGCCTCAACCGTCGGAGTGGCGGCGGGCGGCACGGGAACCGCCATCACGGGCGGCGGCAGGCTGGGAGCTTCCGCGGCTGGAACGGTTAGGACGGGCGTTGAGGTGGGAACAGCCACCACCGGCTTAGCTACGGGAACAAACTGGGGAGCTTCAATTCTCGCCTTGGCTTTTTCAACATAAAAAGCCAGTTCCATACGGGTTACCACCAGACCATCATCCAAAACTTTTTTGTCCTGGTCGTCCAAAAGGCCGTAGTTGCCCAATTGACGGACACGCTGGTATAGACGCTGGTCGGAGGTGACATTCTCAAATGGATCGGCCCATAGGCGGCTTTGCCCAAGCCCTCCTATAAGAAGGAAAAGAAAGGTGAAAAGCAGAAAGTTTTTAAAATTTAAATTCAACCAAAACTCCGGTCATTTCGTTTTTAAAACGTTCTTCGTAGCGCCTGTCGTCCGTGAACCGCCAACTGCGGACTGCTTTAGAAAAACTCAACCTCATCCACCCAAAAATCGATGGGATAACTCCCAGCCGTATTACCCGAATCGTGGGACCATTCCAGGCCGACCACTTCCGTTAAATGATCTACCAAGTCCGGCGGGGTGATGGGACTTCCCCATCCCGATCCCCTCTTCAAATCATTGAAAGAATAACTTTTTTGCACCCAATCAGCCGACATGGACAGATCGGCGCCGAAGTGGTTATAGCACCCGTCGGTGCAGGTCCCTCCGTTGGAAGTCGGTAGGGTGGCCGCAATGGTGAATTTGAACCTTTGGGCCGGAGCCTTGTCGTCCGAGGGACTCTTATAGTAGAAACGGACCCCCGAGAAGGCCCTCGCGTCATAATAACCGCTTTGTTTGAGTTTGCCTTGCAGGGTAAAGGATGGGTAGGAATTATCCCCTTTGTTCATCAGGGTCCCGAACAAGTGAACCGCCATGGAAGTCCCATGGGCCCCTCCGGAAACGACAAAGGGATTGTTGACCGTATTTCCATTGCCGGCAAAAACCGACCAGGTTCCACCGCCGGCACCGTATAATTTGGAATTGATATTCGTAGAACCATCTTCAAAATTTCCCACGATTTTCTGGTCCGCCGGCACATTGACTTTCGCCTGCAATGCCGCGGGGTTTTTTAATCCATCCGTCAAAGGCTCTTCCTTCGCGCCCTGGTTGACCAATACGGCGCCACAACCGGCCAACAGAACCGCCGGGAGCCAACCGATGATAGTGAAGGGTTTTTTCAACTGGAGCATATCCGCCTTTTGTTGGTTGGTTAAAAGCCGCGAAGGGCCGACTTGCGCAAAGCCCCGGTATTCTACAAAAAACCTTTGAAAGCTGGTATCTATTTCACGTCGGTAAACTTTTAATTCCACGGAGGATTTACCCAAACTTAAGGGGCATGCATTTCCGGCTATATCGTTAAACAGATCCGTTCTTTTAAAACCCGATCCTTATTCAGATTTCAAAAAAACGGCCGTTAAACAATTCGTTCCGGCGGGTTTTACGTTCTTCCTCAAGCCACAAATTCATCCCTGCCATACCTGAAATTTTCCGGGAATTAGCTCAAAAATTCCCAAAACCTCCCCACCCCATGAGAAAATGCCAATCACCAAGGGTTCAAACTTCGGAACCAGTGATATAATTAATCACATTACATCGGTTATCCCCCGGGGATAAATTGTTTAAAATCCAGGAGGCTTTTCATGAAGCGTTTGATCTGGTTGACGCCGTTTTTCACGCTGACGGCGGTTATCACGCTGATGGAAAGCTGCCGCACAGTGGCTACACCGACTTTTCCGGCGATTCCAACGAATACTCCCACCATAACCTTGACGTTTACCAACACTCCAATCGTGACCGCTACCTTCACCAATACAAGGACAAACACCCTAACACCGACTATCACCAACACACCTACCATCACCAATACACCCACCTTTACCAACACCTTTACCAACACCAATACCCCCGGCGGCCCCACGGATACGCCAACCAATACCCCCACCAATACTTTGACACCCACCATCACATTCACTTCGACCAACACGCTGGCAGCCACCTACACCTTTACCCCTACCAACAGCCCAACCCAATGTACGGCAGCCAGTATCCAAACCACCTACACCTTTGAGACCAGCACTGATTGCTGGGTGCCGCTTCCGGATTCGGGAGTCGGAACTCCGGCCAGCGTCATTACCGGTTCCGGGCTTTCCACCACTCAAGCCCATGGAGGTTCCAAATCCTTCTTTACAACCATCAACAACACGACCTCTGGGTACGTGAATGTCAATTTAACGCTGACCTATTTCCCGCCCCAGGACCTGACGGGAGCAACCATTTCGATGTTTGTTTATGTTGAAACCAGCTTGGTATCCTCCAGCAATTGGACCACCGCCATTCAGCCTTTTGCCCAAGTCCCGGGATGGCAAGCCCCTTGGCATGAAATGAATCTTGGAACCGACGACGCCCGATGGGTGCCCGTTAGCATCGTCGTGAGCGGTTCCGCGACAACCGGCAACGATATCGGTCTTCAAATCACCAACGTGCCTGCCGGAGCCTCGGGAAATGTTTATATCGATGACGTGTTGATCACCCTTTCGTCAGGACCCACTAACACACCGACTTCAACTCCGACACCCATCGCCACCTGGAATTTCGAGAATGGAACAGCGCAGGGCTGGGTGACCGGGGGTGGAAACGTGGTTGGAACCACCGGTTCCATCATAGCTCCCGGCGACATAACACCCCTTTACGCCTTCAACCTGAATGCCCCCTTCACGGCAAACAACCAGTCGGCCGGTATTGCCCAGTCCTTTGGCTCGCCCCTTAACTTAACCGGAGGGGGAGTTCGATGCTGGATGTGGATAGACGCCGGGACGATCCCGAATGGCTATCCTGGCGGCCAAATCATCCCGGGAGATGGAACCAATACCTACTACAATTATTATTTGAACCTGACCCAGGGGGGCTGGACCCACTTAGATTTGACCATGGCGGCAGTTACCTCCTCTATCCCCGCCTTTAACACAGCCAATGTGACGTCGCTTATTATTCAAGCCGCTAACGGCAGCGGGGGCGGTGTAACACAAGTGAATAACACGGGCAATGTCAAAGTCGACGACATCGAAGCTTATTAAGCTTTTTTTAAATTAAATCAAAACGGCTCGCTCTTAGGAGCGAGCCGTTTTGATTTAGAGAGAGGGCGTGTCAAAAATCCTTGTCAGAACTGTTTTTCTCACGTTCTTGCTTGTCTCGCCTTTAAGTCAGGCGGCGGAACGGGTTAAAAAACAATCCAACGGCATCATGGCTCCTGTTTCCGGCGGCCTGCTTAAAATCCAGTTTTATTCTGATTCCATTGTCCGAATATCCTTTGCCCAGACCCGGAAGTTTTTCTCCCGAAAATCAACCAGTGTTATCGCGCGTTTCAACGGGAAAGCTCAACGGGAACTTATAACCCCCCCACCGCTTGGGAATTAGTCGGATTTAAATTAACCGTCTCCATCGATCGGTCCAACGGCAAGGTTCAATTTTTTCCGAGGACGATCTTCCCCTTTTTCGCCGAAAAAAGAGGCGTCATTTCTAAGCATACGAAAGCTTTTTTCAAACTTGTCACCCCACCCACACCGAACATTTCCAACACATCCCTTGTCGCCTTCAATTAAATCGATTTTATGGCCGGTTCCGAAAACCCACCGCCGCTAGACTATTTCACCCCGAAATATTTTTTATTCAGGTCCTTAACCAGTTTCGGCAACACTTGTTCCGGGGTTTTTTCTCCCAGCCAAACCGGATCCATCGCCGGCCCCACCTGGCCATACCAAATCTCGCCCCAGTTTTTCACAAACGGCCCGAAGTGGGATTCCTTGGACATGTCCAAAAGAATGCTTTTATGGGCGGGGCCGGGACTTTTCAGGAAAATATCCGATTGTGCCACCTTGACCAGCGAGGGCTGGACCAAGCCCGTTGCCGCGACCTGGGATTCAATGGCTTCACCCGCCAACTCTTTTAGGACAATCCAAGCTTGGTCCTTTTTCTTGCAGCCCTTGGTCATGGCGTATCCCGAACCCCCCGATCCCCAGCCCCGGGTTCCGTGGGGCCCCCAGGGAAACTCCACCACATCAAAGGACAGATCCTTGTGCTGTAGGAAATTTGGCGTATGCCAGATCCCCGATGGCATCATGGCGA
>CAZHFP010000090.1:0-11291 GCA_964531065.1 uncultured bacterium | reverse complement strand
ACCGGTGACCTGCCGCTTACAAGGCGGCTGCTCTACCAACTGAGCTACGCCAGCCTGCTTGCATCGTTCAGTTTTTCCACAAGGGAAGAGGGATTATAGAAGTGACCTAAGGAAGCGTCAAGCAATGCCGAAGGCATTTTACCACTTAAACCCCCCGCCTTTAGGAGCCTCCGGCGGGAATTGCGGACCTTCCTCAAGGTTATCGGAAGGGCTCAAATCTATCGTTTGAGCAGGGCCCTCATCCGGCGTTTCAAAAGCCGGATCAGGGCCTGAACGAAAAAAGTCCCTTTCGGGCGAAAGTCCCACTCCATAGGACGAAACAGGCGGTTCAACTCGGGGGGATACCACCCCCCATTTTCTCTGCCGGGCCACCTCGAACAGCAATATCGCGGAGGCTACGGAAGCGTTTAAAGAGGACATCTTCCCCGCCATGGGGATCTTCACCAACTCGTCGCAGTTTTCCTTCACTAAACGCCGGATACCCTTGCCTTCGTTTCCAATAACAAGGGCCACGGGTTGGCGGAAATCATATTCAAAAAAATTCTTAGTGGCGTTTCCATCGGCACCCACCACCCAAATATTCATGTCCTTTAGCTTGCGGATAGTATCATTCATGTTGGTGACTTTGACGGTGGTGACGTGCTCCGCCGCACCAGCAGAGGACTTGATGACCGTGGAATTGACTTCCACCGCCCGGTTTTTGGGGATGACCACGCCGTGGACTCCCGCCGCGTCGGCGGAACGAATGATCGCGCCCAAATTATGCGGGTCCTCGATTTCATCCAGAAGAATCATGAAGGCCGGCTCGTTTTTTTCCCGGGCAGTGTCAAGAATGTCCTGTAGGTCAGAATATTTATAATCCTCGGCGACCGCGATGGCACCTTGGTGCTTGTCGTTGCCCGCCATCGTGTCCATCCGGTGGCGGGTTTCCAGGGTGATCGGGATTCCCTTGGCTTGGGCGTGGGCTTCGATTTGGTTGAGGATCCCGTCGCGGGAGCCCTGCATCAGGTACACGCGGGAGACGGTTCGGTTGCCGGACCGTAAAGCTTCTAAGACGGGCTTTCGGCCGTAGATTTTTTCACTCATTAAAGTCAGTTCACAGCTCACAGCTCTCAGTTCGCGGAAAGTGATCTTGAATTCTTACTGTCAGCCGCGAACTGTCAACTGTCAACTGCCTTTCATTTTTTAGGAAGTATCCGGAACTGCCCGCCCTGCACATCCTCAATGATAAACCCTAACGCCAAAACCTTATCGCGGATTTCATCCGCTTCCTTGAACTTCTTTTCTTTTTTAAATTCCACGCGGGTTTGGGCCAATTCCTCGACTTCTTGAGGAACCGCCGCCCTTTCAGCCGTCACAATTCCCAGCAAACCGCCCAGGAGATTTAATTTTTCCAAAGCCTCCCCTAGGAGCGATTTTCCGCCCTTGGTCACACGGGCCGCTTGGCTCAAAACCCTCCGCGCCTCACGGGCCAGGTCGAATAATGCCGCCATGGCCTTCGGCGTATTAAAGTCGTCGTCCATTGCTTCTTTGAATTTAGTCTCGACCTCGTCGATCGCCAACCGCAACTCTAAAAGGTCCATCACTTCCGCGGTGGAATCCGGGCCGGTGATGGCTTCCTCGATACGTTGGAAGGTTTGATTGAATTCTTCCCAGCCCCTTTTATTGGCTTCCAATGTTTCAACGTCGTAATTCAAGCCGCTGCGGTAATGGGCGCTCAGGAAAAAATAACGAAGAACCTCCGGGCGGAAGTCAGCCAAGGCGGCCTTGGCTTTCCAAATATTGCCCAGAGACTTGCTCATCTTCTGGCCGGAAATTTCGATAAATCCGTTATGAAGCCAATATTTCACGTAGGGTTTTTCAGTAAAGGCCTCGCATTGGGCGATTTCATTCTCATGATGGGGGAAGATCAGGTCGACGCCCCCGCCATGGATGTCGATGGAATCCCCTAAAAGCTTGCGAACCATGGTGGAGCACTCAATGTGCCAGCCAGGGCGACCCTTCCCCCAAGGCGAGTCCCATTGCGGTTCTCCTGGTTTGGAGGCTTTCCACAAGACGAAGTCGGTCGGGTTTTTCTTCGTTTCGTTTTTCTCGACCCTGGCCCCTTCTTGGAGCTCTTCTAGGTTTTTTCCAGACAACTTGCCATAGGTTTTAAAAGTGGTTGAGTCAAAATTGACGTCTTTACCCAGTTCCGTCGAAGGCACCACATAAGCGCTGCCCTTCTCAATCAGCCCCGAGATCAGCTCGATCATTTCCTTGATGAAATCCGTGGCCTTAGGATGAAGGTCGGCGTTTTGGACACCGAGTTTTTCCATCACCTTGAAAAAGGCTTTGGTATAGGTTTCGGCGACTTCTTTCGCGTCCTTCTTTTCCTCAATAGATTTCTTGATGATCTTGTCGTCGATATCGGTGATATTCACCGCGTAGGTGACTTTGTAGCCGGAATAAATCAGATATTTGCGGATGACGTCAAAATTGACTTGGGAGCGCGCGTTGCCGATATGGATATCGCCGTAAACCGTGGGCCCGCAGACATACATCTTCACGACCGGCGGATTGATGGGGGTAAAAACTTCTTTATTGCCGGTAAGGGTATTGGTGACTTTTAACACGGAAAACCTTTCAAGGCAGCCATTGGCTATTAGCAATTGGCTGGTAGCTTAAAGCAAAAGAAGAAAAACCAACAGCCAACCGCTATCAGCTACCGGCTTTTTTTCTTTGAACGCGGCGCGTAGGAGCCGGCGTGGCGGGCTAAATCCCGTTCCAAATGCTCCAACCGCCTCAGAAGCGGATCGGGAAGTTTATTGTGATCCAATTCATGGCCTTGCAGTTTCTGGCCCCGGACGCTGACCACCCGGCCAGGCACGCCCACCACGGTTGAATGGGGAGGAACGTTGGTGACGACCACCGCGTTGGCCCCGACTTTGGAATATTCGCCTAACTCGATGTTGCCCAGGACCTTAGCCCCAGCGGCCACGACCACATGGTCGCGTAAGGTGGGATGCCGCTTGCCTTTTTCCTTCCCCGTTCCGCCCAGAGTGACCTGCTGGAAAAGAGTGACATAATCGCCGATTTCCGTCGTCTCCCCTATAACCGTTCCATCACCATGGTCTACAAAAAAGCACTTTCCGATCTTGGCCCCGGGATGGATCTCAATGCCCGTGAGAAAACGGGAAATTTGGGAGATTAAACGCGGGAAAAATGGAAGCCAATTAAAAAAATGGGCGAGCCGGTGGAGAAGCAAGGCGTAAACGCTGGGATATAAAGGAAGCTCCCACCATTTTGCCGCCGGGTCCCGATCTAGGATTGATTTAATATATTCAAACATTTTTTATATCCGTTTTTTATTTAATATCACTGACCACTTCCACCGTCCAAACCATCAACCGCTCCATCACCTTGTCCTTACCCAGCAAAGGCGCGACCTTCACCAGTTCCGGCCCGTCTTCCCGTCCCGTCATGGCCAGCCTCAAGGGATGATACAGTCCTTTCCCCTTCGCGTTCATTTGTTTTCCGACTTCCTTGACGGCCTTCAGGAAATTCTCGCCGTTAAAGTCAGCGATTTCTTCAAAGGACTTCAGGAAAGCCGCGATCAGGGGCTTATGGCCCTTCATTTCCTCGCTTTGTTCGTGGGTAAAGCTCAACTCATCCGAAAAAAAATAAAAAGTTTCCTTCGTGATGTCGGAAAAACAGCCCAAGCTGGTCCTCACGACATCCACCACCTGCCGGAGCCAATCAAACTTGACCCTGGCCTGCTCCCGGGTGAAGAGCTGGGCATCCGCCAAATAAGGCAATATCGCGCGGGTTAAATCGTCCAACCCCATCTTGGCGATATATTGGCTTCCCATCCAATGTAATTTCACCGGATCAAAAATGGCCCCGCTTTTCCCCACGTGGGACAAATCGAATTCAGCGGCCATCTGGTCCAGCGAGAGGATTTCTCCGCTCTTGGGCGCCCAGCCCAAAAGAGCTAAGTAGTTCAAAAAAGGCTCGGCCATGTAGCCTTTGGCCTTGTAACTTTCAACACTGGTCTCGCCGTGGCGCTTGGAAAGCTTCTGTCCGTCCGCGCCCTTGATAATAGAAAGATGCGCGAACTTAGGCGGCTTATATCCCAAGGCGTTATAAAGAAGAATCTGCTTCGGGGTATTGGACAGATGGTCTTCCCCGCGGACCACGTGGGTGACTTTCATCAAGGCGTCATCGACCACGACTGTGAAATTATAGGTAGGGCTTCCATCGGAGCGGGTAAGAACAAAATCACCCAACTGGTCGTCGGGAAACGTGACTTCCCCGCGGACTTCATCCTGCACCAAAATCTCACCCGGCGGCACGATAAACCGCAAAACCGAGGTCTTGCCCTCGGCGTCTAATTTCGCCCGCTCTTCCGCCGTCAATTTCTTGCACTTGCCGCCGTACTTGGGCATATGGCCCCGGCCCAACTGGCGTTTGCGTTCCAACTCCAGTTCTTCCTCGGTGCAATAGCATTTGTAGACCGAATTCGTGGACCTCAACTTAGCTAAATGCTCCTCGTAAATCGCCGTGCGTTCGGATTGTTTATAGGGAGCGTGAGGACCGCCAACGCGCGGACCTTCATCCCACTTGAGCCCCAACCAGGTCATGATATCCATGAGATTCTCACAGGCTTCGTCCGTTGAGCGCACTTTGTCCGTGTCTTCGACGCGGAGGATAAAGACACCCTTGGTGTGGCGGGCGTAAAGCCAGTTGTAGAGCGCCGTCCGGACGTTGCCGAGGTGTAAATCACCGGTTGGACTTGGCGCAAAGCGGACTCTTACAGTTTCCAATGATTTTGTATCCTTAAAAAAATAGTTATCTATCAATTCAACGCAGCGCCCAACAATTATGGATTAGGAATGCGGAATTAGGAATTCGCATTTTTTTCAGACTTTAATCCTAAAATTCCTAACTCCTAATTCCTCATTCCTAATTTTTTGTCAGAAGTACCACCGCTTGGGCCGAGAGGCCTTCTTCCCGTCCCTCAAACCCCATGCCTTCGGTGGTTTTGGCTTTCACATTCACTTTTTCCACTTCAACTCCCAAAGTTTGCGCCAGCTTCTTCGCCATGGCCGGAAGATGGGACGCCAGCTTGGGCTTTTGGCAGACCAGGGTGGCGTCCATATTCCCCACCTTCCAGCCCTTGGAGCCGGCCAACCGAACGCACTCTTTTAACATCACTAGGCTATCCGCGCCTTTCCACTTGGGATCGCTGTCAGGAAAATATTGTCCCATATCGCCCAACCCGGCCGCGCCCAGTATGGCGTCCGAAACCGCGTGGGCCAGCGCGTCGGCGTCCGAGTGGCCCAAAAGCCCCTTATCATGGGGAACCGCCACGCCGCCCAGGATGAGGGGCCTTTCTTCCGTAAACCGGTGGGCGTCGTAGCCTGTGCCGACTCTAAAATCCAAGAGAACACCTCAAAATAAGATTTCACCACAGAGACGCAGAGAACACAGAAAGCATCAACATTACTAGCCACAGATGAACACGGATTAACAAAGATGAATCAAAAGAATTTTCGGACAAGTCTTATTCTATCCGTGTTAATCCGTGTTCATCTGTGGCGAAATGCCTTTTTTACGTGTCAGTGATGATCTTCCCGACTTTTTCCCCACCATACCAGGTCCTTGACATGGCGCAAATCATCCGGAGTCGTGACTTTGAAATTTAACAGATCGCCTTCCACTACTTTCACCTTGAAGCCCGCGGCTTCCACCACGGCCGAATCATCGGTCAACCGGGAAGCCCGTTGGCCCAATTTCTTGAAGGCCTTTTTTAATATTGATAACTTAAACCCCTGGGGCGTCTGCACCGCGCCAATCTTGGTCCGATCCAAAGTTTTAACAACTTTACCGCTCGAGATAATTTTAAGGGTGTCCTTAACGGGAATCACGGGAATGGCCGCGCCGGATTTCACGGCCGCGTCCAATACCCTTTGGATCACTCCCGGGCTTACCAAAGGCCTAGCCGCGTCATGGATCAGCACCTGTTGGACACCGGGTGGAACCACACTCAAGCCCAACCGGACCGAATCTTCCCGTTCCGCTCCGCCCTTGGTCACGATCCCCGCGAGCTTCCAGCGGTAAATGGCCTGGATCGCCTGTTCCATATATTCATCCTGGGTCACGATAATCACATAAGCCAAACCCGGAACCTGCCGGAAAGATTCCAGGCACATATCCAAGAGGGTGCGGCGGTGGTCAATATAAAGAAAGGGTTTGGGGACGGGGGTTTTGAGGCGTTTGGATTGCCCCGCCGCCACGATAATGGCGGCCCAAGGCTTGATGGTTTTGGCTTTCGTCTTTTTCATAGGGAGGTCAGTCTAACAAAACACAGCCTTTTTCACCACCAAGTACACCAAGGTCGCTAAGTAAGGAAAAATGATTTTATATGTAAAATAATTCTTTTAGGCTTTTCTTGGTGCACTTGGTGACCTTAGTGGTTAAACGATTTTTTTATCTTGGCACCAATATTCCGATGGCTTCCGCTAAGGTTTTTACGCCCAATATCTCCAGGGGCGCGTCAGGCAAAAGTGAAATCGCTTTCAAATTCCCATGGGGAACGACCGCTTGTTTGAATCCCAGCCGCGCCGCCTCCGCTAGGCGGGGGCCGATTTGCGAGACCGCCCTCACTTCCCCCGATAAGCCCAGTTCTCCCAGCACCAACGCATCCGCGCCGACCGGCACCTCCCGGAAAGAGGACGCCACGGCCACCGCCACACTTAAATCAATCGAAGGCTCGGCGACTTTAATGCCTCCCGCGATATTGAGGAAAACATCCTGGGAGGAGATGGCCATGCCCAGCCGCTTTTCAAGGATGGCAAGAATCAAAGCCAGGCGATTGGGATCAATGCCGGAGCAGCGTCTTTGAGGCATCCCGAAATTCGTAGGGCTGACAAGGGACTGCACTTCCAATAAAAGCGGCCTAGTCCCCTCTAGGCTGGCGGTAATGACCGAACCCGAGCTGTGGACAAAATGATCTTCGAGAAAAGCTTTGGAAGCGTCGGCGACTTCCTGTAGGCCGTCCTCCCGCATCTCGAAGATACCGATTTCCTGGGTGCTGCCAAATCGGTTTTTTACCGCCCGCAAAAGCCGATAATGTCGTTGGATGTCGCCCTCGAAATATAAGACCGCGTCCACCATATGTTCCAGGGTCATGGGCCCAGCGATACTGCCTTCCTTCGTCACGTGGCCGATGAGAAACAATGGAAGTTTTTCCCGCTTGGCCAAATAAGTCAGGCGCGCCGCCGACTCCCTCACCTGGGAAACGCTCCCCGGGGCCGAGGTGATGTCCGACAGGAAAAGCGTTTGAATGGAATCAATGACGGTTAAAATGGGTTTGGTTTTCTCGATTTGATCCAAGATGGCCAGCACATCCGTTTCGGGGAAAATAAAAAGATTGTTCGAGCGGATCCCCAAACGTTCCGCCCGGAGTTTGATTTGCTGGGCCGATTCCTCGCCCGTGACATAGAGGCATTTACCCTGGCCGTCCTTTTGAAGCTTCGAGAGTCGGTCCACAACTTGCAACAGAAGCGTGGACTTCCCGATGCCGGGATCGCCGCCGATCATGACCGTTTCGCCTGGAACAATTCCTCCGCCCAGCACCCGGTCAAATTCATTGATATTCGTTTTTAGGCGGAATCCTTCGTCCACGTCGATATCGGCGATGGAGATGGGCGCGGTCGTCTCCGAAGGTTTGGAAAGTTTACGGCCCCGCTCTCCCGAACGGCCCGAGTCGATGACTTCCTCAACCAGCGTGTTCCATTGGCTGCAGGCATTACATTTACCCAGCCATTTATAAGATTTCGCCCCACAGTTTTGACAGACAAATTGGGTTTTTAGTTTCGGCATTTTCAAAACCTGTTCTCAAATTTATTCAAATTCCTTCTCACCAGCTTTGTTTAAATAATTTCTGATAAGGTCAGCCAATTTCAAAAGTTCACTTTTTACGGGACTTAACTTCTCCACAAGGACTTTCCACTCCAATTCAATGAGTTCGCCCGTGGCAAAATGTGATGCAGGCATGGAATTGCGCCCCGCCATATACCCATGTAAATCTACAATTAAAGCCCTGCAGTACAAAAATTTATTCTGAAAATGATAATTCAAATCTGACTGAAATCCTGTTCCTATAAAACTCGCGTATGATTCGTGAGGAATTCCACTTAATAAGTCAGCAAAAGCCGCACGCATCCGGCCCTCAGTGTTAATCATCAAACCATACCTTTTCATCACATCATCAATTTTTCCAATATTGCTGTTAGTCAATTGCATGCAAGCCCGCAAAAGTACATTTAATGATTTTTTCCTCTTTTCTTCTTCCAGCCACCTATCAACACAAACCCCTAAACCAATTCCCATCAAAGCACCGAAACCATTGGCAACATATTCAGTTTTTTTGTCAGTTACAACAAATACAAAGACAGCCAATGCCACCATTAACAATGAAATCCATTTATACAAATTCGACTCCTAAATTCTCAATTAAACCGATACACATATCCGACTTGGAATGGGAAAGCGATTTGGTTGGGGAAATCCCCCGCGACACAATCCGCTTCAAGTGCGAATCCGCCCCAATTCAAGTCAAACCCCAATCCGCCATAGGTAAAGCCGTGGGTTACGGCGTAAGGAATGCCCCAGGTGGAAAAATTATCCGATATTTTATTAATGCCCACATAGCCCCCGACCAGCGAGAAAGCCCCCAGGAATGATTTGTTATCCACCAGCTTTTTGGACAAATTAAGCTGGCCTCCCCAAAAGTTGGACCAGTCGCCTCCGCTCAACTTGACGCCTAAGTCCCGCCAATAATAGGCGGCTACCGCGTTGAATAATGCCGGGGATCCATAGGTCAGCCCCAACGCCGGATAATCCTGGGGAGAAACATTCATTTCCTCATCATGCTGAACATAGACGATCTGGGCCCTTTCGATCTTTACCTGGACCCCGTCTTCCATTTGAACGAGGACGAATCCATCCTGTTCCTCCAAAATTTTACCGGAAAAGGTTTGGCCGTCGGTGGTGTGGACATCCGCGGCGGAAGACAGCTGAGGCTGTATGAGAATCAGAAAAAAAATCCCAAGGGTCAGCCCATAACGGAAGTACGGAAGCGGATTGATTTTAAATTTCATGGTTTTAGTTCCCTCAATTTTGGAGACTCCTCGAATTATACACTTGTATACCTTCTCTTTCCAAACAAAAAAGGCCCCCGAAAACGGGAGCCTTTTAAATCATATCAACTTCTTTTAGAAAGGAAGCTTGGGTTTCATACTCTTCATCATGTCATCGCCCGTAGGGCTTTGCTGGCCTTTCATCATATCCCCGTAGTCCGGCATCTTTTTATAACCGGACGGAACCTCAAAAAGATCCGCCGAAAGGGATTTTTTCTCCAGCTTGGTCACGACCATGGTCATGGTTTTTCCGCCGTTACCCGTGCTGTCGATTTCCAGGGGAAATAAACCCTTTCCCTTGATCGCGCCCATCCACTCCTCACCGCTCGAAGAGCCAGGCTTACCCGAGCTCATTCCCATGAAGGTTCCGATGCCCTTGGCCAGCCACATATCCGTTTTTCCATGCTCACTCTCATAAACATAATGGTCACAGGAATAACCCAAGATTTCCTTGGAGCCGGAAGCCTTAGAAAATTTTCCTTTAGGCTGGTGCTTGGAAGCCTCTGTCATGGCTTTGTCCAAGGTGTGCGTCATGTACATTTTTTGCTTGTGCATCAAGGTAATCATCTTTTTGGAGCTCAAATCCATGATGGTGGACATTTGCATGCCGTCATGTTCCATGTTGGAGCGGAATTTCTTTCCCTTGATCATGTATTCCACGTCCATTTGTTTTCCCCCGCCCATGGTCATTTGATAATCCACCACACCCTCAAAAGAACCCATGGCCCAAAGGGAGCCGGTCCCCAGGAACAACGCCGCGAACAAAACCATTAAAAACCTTTTCATGACCGCTCCTTAAAAAATAAAATACCCGCCGCCGGGATAATTTAACGAAACCCAACCTTTCCTACAACGCAAAAAGCCCCACCGAGGCGGGGCTTTTTATGAAACACCCATCATTTTTAGAAGTTACTTCTTGTCCTTATCGCCCATCATGCCCTGCATGTCACCGGGCATGCCGCCCTTTTCCATAGGGCAATGGGACATATAGCTGCATTCGACCGGGTCGGACCCACACTTCATGTGGCAGGCGGCCAGACACAAGGGCCCGAACAAGGAAACGACGATGATGATCCAGCCAATCACCTTTCCAATTTTTTGATTCGTCCCTTTTTCTTTTCCCGCCAAGGTCAAGACCCAATAGCCCACCGCCAAGGTGATTAAATAAGCCGCAATTTGACGCGTCATCATGATTCCTCCAAAACACCGAATGTTCTTCTTAAAAAGGATTGTAAGAACGAAACCGTTAAAAAGATACAACCGCCGTGAAAATCAAAAGAGCCCTTACTTCTTCCAAAGCAGGCGCCAAGGATGGGACTTTAGTTCCTCAATGAGGCTCTTCAGGTCGTCAGCGGCTTTCTCGTCGTGGAGAAGCACGCCCGCCAAACCCTTTCCATTGTGGATATCGGTGGTCATTTGGTTCATGTTTTTCAGGGTCTCGTTGAGATTTTTCATGGCCGCCGTTACGTCCTTTTTATCCAGGGCTCCAGTCAGGCCTTGGAGACTCGCCGATATTTTCTTGGCGCTGGAAACCAGGTTACCCACGTCGCCGCTGGATCTGGAGAGGTCGCCCAGGATTTTATCGATCTTTTCCCGGCTCCGGAGGGTCAACTGATAGATCTCGTCCGTGGCCTTGTTCATGTTCTCGAAGGAGTGAAGGAAGTTTTCCTTGGCCACCGGATCGCCCATCATCTTCTCGAAGGCCTGCATCACGTCTCCCAACTGGGAGAAGGTCTGGTCCAGGTTATTGGAATCCTGGCCGGTCAATATATCTCCCGGCTTCACCTCGTCGCCCGTTCCCAAATCCGCGCCGATTTGGACATACCGGGATCCCAATAGACCAGCGCTATAGAGGGCGATTTTGGAGTCTTGACGGAGCTTGATGGACTTTTCGGTGATGAGCATATCCACCAGGGCCTTGTTATTTCCAATGCGGATGGCCTTTACCACGCCCACCTTGATGCCTCCGGCGTATTGGACGGGAGCGTTGACCTTTAGGTCGCCCAGGAAATTAAATTGGGCCGTCACGATCCTTCCGCCGCCCAGGCTTAAATTCGAAATAAATAGAATGGAAATCATCAGGACCAACAGGGCCGAGATGGTCATCAA
>CAZHFP010000089.1:0-11399 GCA_964531065.1 uncultured bacterium | reverse complement strand
GGCACCATCGTCCGGCCTCACGGATTAAAGGGTGAGGTTAAAATTTCCCTGGCTTGCTCGGGATTGGACCGCTTTAAATCCTGTTCTTCCTTGCGGTTGGTGAAGGACGGCAAAGAGTTAAAAACCGTATCGATGATGCGTTCCTTTACCCATTCGGATGGGGACGTGATTATCCGGTTTAAGGAAGTGGTCGGCGTGGACGAGGCGGAAACCCTTCGCGGCGTTTCAGTGGCTATTCCGGCGAAGGACCGGGCTGAGCTTCCGGCGGATTCTTTTTATTTGGACGACCTGGTCGGCATGGCGGTGGTGACGACGGCGGGCGATGACCTGGGCCTGATTGAGGAAGTGATGGACGGAGTGGCGAACGGAGTGTTGGTCATCCGGAAGATGGAAAAGGAAATCTTGCTGCCCGCGCTGAAATCTTGGATCCGGGAAGTGGATTTAAAAAACCGCCGTATGGTGGTGGAATTGCCGGAAGAGATCGATGCGGACAACGCGGATTGATATTTTAACCCTCTTCCCTGATTACTTTCAGGGGCCTTTCACCGTGAGCATGGTGAAGAGGGCGGCGGCCAAGAAAGCCGTGGACATCCGCCTCCACGATTTACGGAAGTACACGGAAGATAAACATCATACCGCCGACGACGTGCCTTACGGGGGCGGCGCCGGAATGGTTCTAAAACCCGAACCCTTGGTGAAGGCCTTGACGGCCCTCAAAAAGGGCCGAAAAAAAGTAAAGACGCTTTTAATGTCCCCTCAGGGGAAAAAGTTTGATCACGCGATGGCCTTGGAATTGTCCAAGGAGAAGTCCCTGATTCTTGTTTGCGGCCACTATGAGGGCCTGGACGAGCGGGTGATGAAGTGGATCGATGGGGAAGTCAGCTTGGGGGATTTCGTTTTGACCGGCGGGGAGCCGGCCGCGGCGGTGATTGTGGACTCCCTGATACGATTCCTACCGGGTGTGGTGGGTGACCGCCAGTCGGTGGAAAAAGACAGCTTTTTTAATGGATTATTGGACTATCCGCACTATACTCGTCCCCGCGAGTTTAAGGGAATGGGTGTGCCGGAGGTTCTGTTGTCGGGCAACCATGCTCGGATCGAACTTTGGCGGAAAAAAGAATCCCTGAAGAACACTCTGATCAAGCGGCCCGATTTGTTGGAAGGGGTTTCGCTGTCGGAGGAAGAACAAAAGCTTTTGCGCGAAGCGCGAAAAGAGTTTGAGGCGGGGTGATTCATTCACCGGCCTAAAAGTAAACCGAAGGAGCAGTTGAGTCATGAACGAGACTATTCGAAAAATTGAGCAATCCCAAATCATCCGAAAGGCCGTCCCCTTTCGAGTGGGCGACACGGTGAAAGTTTCCCTCCGCATCAAAGAAGGCGAAAAAGAACGCATCCAAGTCTATGAAGGCGTTGTCACCGGCATCCAGAACAATGGAGCCAAGATGCGCTTCACCGTCCGGAAAATTTCCTACGGCGTCGGCGTGGAAAAAACCTTTTACTTCCAGTCGCCCATGATCAAGGACGTCAAGACGGTCCGCGCGGGCAAGGTCCGCCGGGCCAAGCTGTTCTACCTGCGGGGCAAGTTGAATAAGAAAGACGCCCGCATCCAGGAAAGCAAGAAGGGAATCCAGGTTCCGACCGAAGGCGTCTCGGAGACGGCCCAAACGGCCGCGCCGGCGGAAGTATCCGCTCCCGTGGAAGCCCCCAAGGCTGAAAAGGCCTAAAGGCCGTCGTTAGTCGTCCGTCGTCCGCAAAAATATATTGGGAAAAGCCGTTCCGGAAAACCGGAGCGGCTTTTTTATTAACCCCATCGGCTTGAACCTCCCGAGTTTCAAAGGTAGGATAATCAGAGGCGGCTGTCAGGCGTCAGGTCTCAGGTGTCAGGTGTCAGTAAAACCCGACTTCAAAGAATGGTTATGAAAAAAAAGTCTTTTTTGGCGTCTTCATGTCTTGGCGGCGGATTGGCCCTCTTTCTTATCCTAACGCACATCAGCTGCACCGGCAGCGGGGCGGTCAATCCCCTGACCCCTTCCAAATCGTCCCAGCCCGATTCGGCCTCGACGGCGGATTCGGACGTCATCTATTGGTCCTCTTTTCCGGTGACCTTTTCCGTCACCGATCCCCTGAATGGGGTTTTTTTGGTGTCCAAAAACCTGGGCTGGGCCTGCGGCAATAACGGGCTGGTCTTGAAATACGACGGGCAGACCTGGGCCAAGGTGGAAACAGGGCTGGCCAATAACGAGAATCTCCTAGCCGTTAAGTTCGCGAATGAAAACGAAGGCTGGATGGTGGGGAGCCATGGGACCATTCTTTACTATAACAACGGGGCCTGGAGCCTGGGGACTTCCCAAACCCAGGAGACTTTATACAGCTTGGATGTCACCCGGTCGAAGACGGTTTGGGTGGTGGGCTCCAACGGAACGATCCTTACTTACAACGGCGTCACTTGGGGAAAGATCGGGGCCGCGGGTCCCGACGCGGCCGGCACCGCTCCCGCCACCGTTATGGAAGATCTTTATGGCGTCGGTTTATCCGATCAAAACAACGGCTGGGCGGTGGGCAATCGGGGGACGATCCTGCGTTACGACGGCCAGAAGTGGCAGCCCTACACTTCCAGTCCTTCCACTGAAAGACTTAATTCCGTTTCCGTGATCAGCGATGTCCAAGCCTGGATCGTCGGGGCCTTCGGCAATATTCTCCGGTATAACGGAACAACCTGGAACAAAATGGGGAGCGCTTTCTCCGGGTTCGACCTTTACCAGATATTTATGAAGGACGACAACGACGGATGGGCTACGGGCCAGGACGGCACCCTCATTTATTACGATGGCAGCCGCTGGATTTCCCACACCAAGCCCACGGGCAAACCCGCCTTGAACGCCATTTCCTTTTATAAAGATCTGGGTTTTGTGGTGGGCTCCAACGGAACGATCTTAAAATTCCAGCCGAACGGTGAATTATCCAAATTCTCCTTTATGTTTAAAGGGGAAGTCGACAAGAAGCCCACCAAGGCCCGGCCCTACTGGACGGTTTCTTATACCCTGATGAACCAGAGTTCCAAGACATCCTCCTTCGCGACTTTTGAGGTTCCCCTGCCCAAGGGGTTTGAATCTTACCAGCCCAAAGAAATACCCACCCCTTCCGCGACGCCGTCGTCAGGCACCCCCGAGTTATTGATGACTCCGACGCCGGCCCTGACGCAGGGCGTGGCGGGCGTTGGCACGCCAACCTCGAATGCCGCCCCCGGACAGGCTGCCGGGCATTTGGCCACGGCCGTCACGGGAACCTGGAAAGTAAAAGATAACCGGCTGCAGCTGGAAATCGGCGCGGTGTCAGCCTCCGAACTAAAGACCATCACGGTTCTATTGCAGGAAAAGAAGGGTGAGAAAAAAGAAGTTCCCGCGGTTTTGAGGGCCCAATTAAAATCAAACGATCAGGTGATGATGGAAGCCGCGCCGGTCACCCTCCTGTCACCGGAACCTTCGGCCGCGCCGCGGCCGGCCCCCTCCTCGACCAAGGTTCCCTCCGGAAAAGTTTTGGACCTGGATAGCGTCGATTCACCTCAAGGCGGCCCCCCTCATGTCCAGCCAACCTCCACTCCCGGAAATTGAAGCCCAAGCCTTAAAAGAGAAGTCTCCGGCCCAATCCCTGGAGCTGGTCAGGGATTTATTAAAAGAGGACACCCGCGCCGGCGCCCGGCGGTTGGTCGAAAAATTCGAGAAGCGGGCGGCCCGGGAAGAAAAAGAAAATCAGCGTCTGGAAAAACTTTGGGTTTACGAGAAAGAGGGCCGGTCCAAAGGGTTTCAACAGATCGCGGGAGTGGATGAGGCGGGAAGGGGCCCCTTGGCCGGGCCGGTGGTGGCCGCCGCGGTGATCCTCAAGCCGGGAGTTTCTCTTCCCGGGGTCGACGACTCCAAAAAATTAACCGCCGCCAAAAGGGACGAATTGTTCGCCGTCATTACCCAATCGGCGGTCAGTTTTGGGGTGGGACAGGCCAGCGTCGCCGAGATTGACCAAATCAATATCTACCGGGCGGCCCAGCTGGCCATGGAGAGGGCCATCGGATTATTATCCCCTCCGCCCGATTATTTGCTGACCGACGCCATGCCCCTGCCCAAGCTTTCCGCGATCCCCCAAAAGCCGCTGATTCACGGCGACGCCCTGTCGGCCAGTATCGCGGCGGCCTCCATTCTGGCCAAGGTAACCCGGGACCGGATGATGGGAGAGCTCCACCGAAAATTTCCGGCTTACGGTTTTGAGAATCACAAGGGTTATGGAACCGAGGAGCATTTGAAGGCACTGAAGGAACAGGGCCCTTGTCCCGAGCACCGGTTGACATTTGGCCCCGTCATGGAAACCCTGGCTCGAAATGCTTCCGGGGGACCCTTTGGCTATTGGAAGGAAAAATTGACGGGCGCGAAGAATGCCCGTGATCTTCAGCAAGTGGGGCTTCAAATCAAACGGGCCGCGGTGGAACACCTGTCGGAAACTCAGCTAGAATCACTACGGGAATTGTTTAGGGGTAAAAAGGCCCAATGGGAAAAGAAAAAAAATTAAGCACTTACCGCAAAGGGAAAAGGGCCGAGGAGAAAGCCGCGGCTTTTTTGCGGTTGAAAGGCTATAAAATCATCGAGAAAAACTACCGGGTGGGCCAGGGAGAAATCGACCTGGTGATCTCGCGCGGAGGTGTCTTGGTATTTGTGGAAGTCAAATCCCGCGGGGGAAAACAAAAAGGAAGTCCCTTGGAATCGGTGTCACCCCACAAAGTGAAGCGGTTGTCGGGAGCGGCGGCCTTTTACCTGGCGTCCCACCCGGAATCGCCGAGAAATTGCCGTTTTGACGTGGTCACCCTTGGCCCTGAAAAAAATTGGCTGGGCCTGCCCAAGATTAAGCATTATGAAAACGCCTTTTCGGCGGTCGGAAGTTTTAATATTTAGATTCTATTTGTCATCCTGAGCCCGGCGAAGGATCTATGTGTTTATTTTTGAAACATAGATTCTTCGGCAGAAGCGCCTCAGAATGACAACTGAAATGAGTCAGGAAGCATGAAAACCTTTAAGTTCAATATCCCCCCGAGGACCCGGGCCCTGCTCAAGAAAATCGGCCGTTTGGCCGATGAGAGGGGAGAGGCGGCCTACGCGGTGGGCGGTTTCGTCCGGGACCTGTTTCTGAAGCGTCCGGGGATGGACATTGACATCACCGTGGAGGGCGATGGGATTACGTTCGCGGAAAAACTCGCGCGTCTGACCGGTTCGGAAGTGGAGGCCTTCACGAATTTCGGGACTTCCATTGTTATTATCCCGGGATTCGGCAAGGTGGACGTGGCCACGGCCCGGACGGAAAGCTACCAAAGCCCCGGGGCCCTGCCGAAGGTGGCCAAGAGCGGAATCGTCCAGGACCTTTACCGGCGGGATTTTACGATTAATTCCATGGCCCTGAGCCTGTCGCCGGGATATTTCCTGAAACTGTTGGACCCCTTCGAGGGGCTGGAAGATTTGAAAAAGGGACGGATCCGGGCCCTGCACGAGAAAAGCTTTGTGGATGATCCCACCCGGATTTTTAGGGCGGTCCGATTTGAGCAGCGTTTCCAGAAGCGGATCGAGGAAAAGACCCAGCGGTGGCTGTTGGACGCCGTGAAGGGCGATTATATCCAGCGGGTTTCCGGCGAGCGGCTCCGGAACGAACTGCGGCTGATATTTCAGGAGCCCCATCCGGAAAGGGCGGTTTGGCGCTTGGATGAACTGGGAGTATTGCCCCACATCCATCCCGGTTTAGGCGTTTCCGCCGCGGCTAAGAAAGTCCTGCCCCATATCGCTTCCGCGATCGCCTTTTTCCGCAAAAATAAAATGGTCCTGGAGGATGAGAAATTGGTTTGGTTCCAGGCCCTATTATTGATCCGGGACGAAAAACAAACCGCCGCTCTTTCCAAAAGATTGGCCCTCTCCCGGGTTGAACAAAAGATGGTGACCCAAGCGGGGAAGGCCTTTCCAGGCCTGCTCAGGGAATTGGGCGCCGGGGATTTGACCGCCAGCCGGATGTACCGGCTGCTTTGCCCCTTGATGCCGGAAGTCCAGTGTTTCATCATGGCGGCTTCCTCCACTCCGTTGCGGAAAAAATTGACTGATTATTTTAAGAAGCTGCGGAAGGCCGTGCCTTGGGTGAGGGGCAGGGACCTGCAGAACATGGGGATCATACCGGGATTCCGCTATTCTTTTATTTTGCTCGAAGCCCTCAACGGCCAGCTCGACGGCAAGTTCAAAAACCGCGGGCAGGCGCTGGACTGGGTGAAGAAATCCTTTGCTTCATGAGGTTGCGAAGGTCCGCCGAATCCGTTAAAGTTGGTGCGTTTTCAACGAGGAGAGACCGTCCATGAGTGAAACAAGAATTTTAGAGGGCCTGTTACAGCTGGGGGTTTTGATTTTCTCCCTTTGTCTGCACGAATTTGGCCACGCTTGGGCCGCCAACCGCCTGGGTGATCCGACCGGCAAGATGCTGGGGCGGCTCACCATCGACCCGCGGGTCCATGTGCATCCCATTGGAACCCTTCTTTTTCCAGCCTTGATGATTTTTTTTCCCGGGCTTCCCTTAATCGGCTGGGCCAAGCCCGTGCCGGTGACCGCTGAAAATTTCGCCAAACCCCGGCGGGACATGTGCTGGGTTGCGGTTGCTGGACCCTCCATGAACATCCTCCTGTCGTTTTGCGCCCTGATGTTCATCTCTTTCTTTTATCACGCTAACTTCTTTCAAATGGACCCCGCGATGCAAGCGAGTGTCCTCAAATTATTGAGCATGTTTTTAATCATTAATTTTTACCTGGCTTTTTTCAATCTCCTTCCTATTCCGCCCCTGGATGGGGGATGGCTTTTAAAAGCTGTTCTTCCGGGAAAATGGTCCTACCAAATATCCCGTCTCGAGCCCTACAGCGTTATCCTACTGATTGTCCTTTTCCAGTTCGGGTTTCTGAACCTCTTGTTCCGGCCCGCTGGTTTTTTACTGTACCAGGCCATGGATTGGGCAGGTCTCGGAAATTTAATGTAGGGTAGCTTCTTAACATAAACGAAAGAGGTTGTGTCTTGGCCGAATCACAAAAAAAACCCGTCCGCTACCTTTCCGGCGTCCAATCCAACGGCCGGCTCCATTTGGGGAATTATTATGGGGCCATCCAAAACCATATCCGGCTCCAGGATCAGGGCGAGTGCTTCTACTTCATCGCCAATTACCATTCCATCACCACCCTTCAGGACGCGGCCGAGCTTCGGAAATACACTTTCATGGCCGCGGCGGATTACTTGGCCCTGGGGTTAAATCCGGACAAGGCCCTGCTTTTCCGCCAAAGCGACGTTCCTGAGGTCACCGAACTAGCCTGGCTCTTGAGCACCGTCACGGGCATGGGGCTTATGGAAAGGGCCCATTCCTATAAGGACAAGGTGGCCAAGGGAATCGCTCCCAGCTTAGGGCTCTTCTTTTATCCCGCCCTCATGGCGGCGGATATCCTCATCTATCAAAGCGACAAGGTGCCGGTCGGCCAGGACCAGATCCAGCACATTGAGATGTGCCGGGACATGGCGGGCTATTTCAATAACACGTTCAAAAAAGATGTTTTTAAAATGCCCGAGGGCATTTTAAGCCAGACCCCCAAGGTGGCGGGCCTCACCGGGGGCAAGATGAGCAAAAGCGACGAGGCCAGCGTCATTCCCATTTTTGGCGAGCCGGCGGAAATCAAGAAAAAGGTCATGAATATCGTGACCGATTCCAAGGGGGTCGCGGAGCCCAAAGATCCGGATCAGAACGTGATTTACCTGCTCTATCAGCTGGTGGCCAAGCCGGAAGAGGCGGCCCAAATGGAACAAGGTTTCCGGCGGGGAGGCATGGGTTACGGGGACGCGAAAAAATTATTGCTGGCTAAATTAGAGGAAGTTTTCGGCTCCGAAACCCGGGCGCGGCGGAAAAAGATGGATGAAAATCCCGATCTGGTGGAAGATGTGCTGCTGACCGCGGCCCAAAAGGCGCGCCGGGTGGCGGCCCAAACCATGGAACAGGTCTATGAGGCTACCGGCATTCCCGTTTCCAAAATTAAGAAGCAAATTTCAGCACTTTAAAAGCGCCGATGACGGTTGAAAACTGAAGGGGATCCCTTGACTGAATCAAACCAGGAAAATACCCAGGCCGAGCCGGTTTCGGTTTCTCTTTCTCCGGCCGTTATTGGCGTCACCATTAAGGAAATCATCGGCGCGGAAGACCAGCGGCCGACCTATCAAATCACCATTCCTTCTTTTGACGGCCCCATGGACCTTCTGCTCCATTTGATCAAGGAGCATGAGCTGGATATCTATGACATCCCCATCTCGAAAATCACCAAGGAATATCTAGCCTATCTGGAGATAATGAAGTCACTGAACCTGGAAATCGCCGGGGATTTTTTGGTGATGGCCGCCACCCTGATGCAGATTAAAAGCCGGATGCTCCTGCCCGTGGATCCGACGCCGGATCAGCCCGAGGAGGATCCGAGGCTGGAACTGATGCGCCGGCTGGTGGAGTACAAGAAATTCAGGGATGCCGCCGACCAATTGTTGGACCTGGAAAAATTACGGAACCATATCTTGTCCCGCAAGGTCTCTTCCGAAATGAAGGAAGTGGGGGAAGAGGAGCATCTGGAAGAGGTCACCCTTTTCGGGCTCCTTGCCGCCTTTAAGGATGTCCTGATCCACACCCAGGAAGACGTGACCGCGGAGCTGCTCCGCCCTGAAATCACGGTTTCCCAGAAAATCAACGACTTGATGGACATGCTCCAGGCCCAGCAAAAAGTGATTTTCCGGCCGCTCTTGGCTTCCTGCCCGACTAAGATTGAGAAAATTATCGCGCTTCTGGCCTTGTTGGAATTAATCCGCTTGAAGCTGGTCAAGGTGTTTCAAGACACGATTTTCGGGGAGATCGAGGTTCATCTGCTCCAGAATGAGACACCCGAAACCCCCGGAACGGCATAACGAAAATTGAACCACCAAGGTCACCAAGGGCACCAAGTTAAGAATAAAAATGCCTTTTTTTTTGTAAACCCCTGTGTTTTACTTGGTGCTCTCTACCACTTATTTTTGTGCCGGTGAAGCTATTCGTGCTTTTATTGAAATCTCTTGTTTACTTGGTGCCCTTGGTGACCTTGGTGGTTAAATAGCCTTTCGGAGGATCGTTGTAATGGAAATGGAAAAACTCAAACAAGTTCTCGAAAGCCTTTTGTTCGTCAGCGAAACACCGCTGTCGGCGAAACGCGCTTCCAACATCATCAAAGACACCACGATGGAGGACGTCCAAAAGGCTTTTGCCGAACTCCAGGAGGAAATCAACCAATTGAACCGCAGTTTCCAACTGGTCCAGATCGCCGAGGGATTCCAGGTCGTGACCAGGCCCGAGTACCACCGCTGGGCGAAAGAGTTGTACAAAATCATCTCCAAAACAAGGCTTTCGAAGGCGGCTTTAGAAGCCCTGGCCATCATCGCCTATAAACAGCCGGTCACCCGAGCCGAGGTGGAAGCCATCCGCGGGGTAGAGGTAAGCAATCTGATCCAGAATCTATTGGAGAAAAAAATGATCCGCATCCTGGGAAGGGCCGAGACGGCGGGACGTCCCCTGCTTTACGGCACGACCCACGAGTTCCTTATTCATTTTGGATTGAAAGATCTTTCCGATATGCCGAAGGTTTCCGAAATCCAAGAATTGGCCGGGGACAGACCCTCGCCGGAATTTCTTAAGGAAATGGAAGGCGAACTCCGCCGCCGCGAATCGAAACTGGGCCTGGCGCCCGCGCTAGAAGACGAAGCGGCTTCCAAAGAGTCGGAGCCGCCCTCGGTTCAAGACCCGGTCACTGAATAGTCTTAAAAAAGACAAAAGACCCCATTTCACCACCAAGGTCACCAAGTCCACCAAGAACAGCCAAAGACTGGATTATTTGAAAGTACCACAAATATAGTCATGATTTTTTCTTGGTGCCCTTGGTGACCTTGCCCTTCGAGTTCCTCAGGGCCCTGAGTTTATCGAAGGGGTGGTTCAAATTTCGTTGCGTCGTTAATGACCGGGGGTGGCATTTGACAGCCTAAAAACCCTTGTTTATAGTAGTTCAGCCTTTCTTTCCCAGACCAACTCACGGGAGACTTTTTAAGTATGCCGGCTCCAACCAACGCGCCCACCCCCGTTTCCAAACCCTTCAAAAAGCATCATCTTTTTTCCCTTCGGATCAAATTCATCCTCGTGCTCACTTTTCTCATTTGTGTGGTCATGGGCGTGGTGACCTGGCTGGTGCTGGACCAGATGCGGCAAACGCTCATCCAGCAGGTTATCGAGCGGGGAGAAGCTCAAGTGCGCAGCCTCGCGCTCAACAGCGAGGATCCTCTTTTACGCGTTGTTTCCCAGGCCGCGACCCTGCAGGGCAGCGGCGAAATGGGCGAGGACGTGATCAACCTCATGCAATCGGTGAGGGACAGCATGAAATTGGAATCCGGATCTTCCGTTCGGAATATTCCTTCCGGGCTCCAGCCCTGGCAGGAACAATTGCTCCAGCAAAGCAATATCCTCAATGAGATTGTCCAGAAGTTTTTGTGGCAGGACGCCAGCCTTTTGAAAAACGGGGACATGGAGTACGCCTTCATCCTGGATAACAACGGAAAATTCGTCGCCTATAGCGATAAGGACACGGCCCATCCGGAAATCAGCATGCGGAAAGTGGTGGAGCATGAGGCCTATGTCCCGGTGGCGGGTTTGCGGCCCATCGGCGGGGAGTCCACCTTGACCCAGGCTTTCCAAGGGGACGGCGGGAAAGTTCTTTATGATATTTCAGCCTCGATCCGGGACCGGGTTTTGAATCGTAAGTTCGGGGAAGTCCATATCGGCATGAACCAGAACACCATCACCCGGGTGGTCCGCTATGTGGCGGTGGCCATCATCCTCACGACGGTGGGCATTCTCTTGATCGGCATCATCGGCATGACGGTTTTCGTCACCATCCTCATCAAACCCATCCGCCTTTTGGTGACCGGCGTGTCCGCCATCGCGGCGGGGAACTTCGACCAGAATATCAATATCAAAAGATCCGATGAACTTGGCGACCTGACGGATGCCTTCAACAACATGGCCAAGAGCCTCCGGGAAAAAGAAGTCATCAAGGGAGCCTTCTCTAAATATGTCACCAAGAGCGTGGTCGACCGTATCCTCCAGCACCAGGACGGCTTGAAACTGGGCGGGGAGAAAAAAGTGATCACGATCTTCTTTTCCGACATCCGAGGGTTCACCCCCATGTCCGAGGTCTTAAGCGCGGAAGAAGTTGTTCATCTCCTCAACGAATATTTCACCGCCATGACTTCCATTATTTTCAAGTACGAGGGAACGCTGGATAAATTCATGGGGGACGCCAT
>CAZHFP010000088.1:0-11531 GCA_964531065.1 uncultured bacterium | reverse complement strand
ATCCTTTCATAACAAAGGTACATGCAAATCCGATAAAGCCAGTGATAAAGGCTGGAACGGAACTCAAATTGAGGGAGCTGTTTTAGGGAAGCCAGGAAGACTTCTTGGGTCACGTCTTCGGCGTCGGGATCTTGATATCCCAACAAATAAACGCAGGCTTTATAAATCTTGTCCCGGTAGGTTTGATAAAAATACAGGTAAGCTTGTTCATCCTTCTTCAAAAGATTATGAACCAGCTCTCGATCTTCCAAGACTCACCCCTACCGACTGTTTTCCCCGGTTCAACACCACAGTCCGCAGGCCCTATATTACTAGTGGGTTAACGGGGGTTTTTATTCCCTTATAAATAACAAGGCAAGAGTCGAAAGAACATCTTTTTCTATTGGAAATATTGTGCGTTATTTCGGGAAGACAGGGGGAAACCCATGATTTTCAAGGGAAAACAAAAAAAGCGGCTGGTATCAGCCGCTTTTTCGAAACTTAGAATTAAAACTCAAAACTCCGGATCAGCAGCTACATGTTCCCAATAAGGGCTGTGGCGAACTCAGAGCATTTGACTTCTTTCGCCCCTTCCATCAGCCGCGCGAAATCGTAAGTGACAACCTTTTGGGCGATAGTTTTATCAATGGCTTTAATGATCATGTCGGCCGCTTCCTGCCATCCGAGATGCTCCAGCATCATGACGCCGGAGACCACTACCGAGCCCGGATTGACTTTATCCAAGTTGGCGTATTTAGGCGCGGTGCCGTGGGTGGCCTCGAAAATAGCGTGCCCCGTCAGGTAGTTAATGTTGCCTCCGGGAGCGATGCCGATGCCGCCGACCTGAGCCGCCAAGGCGTCCGAAAGATAATCCCCGTTCAGGTTGAGCGTGGCGATGACATCAAACTCTTCGGCCCGGGTCAAAACCTGCTGGAGGGTAATGTCGGCGATGGCGTCCTTCACCAGCACCTGGCCCGCGGGAGGCTTGCCGCCGCAATCATCCCAGCCGATAGCCTTGCCCTGGTATTCTTTTTTCACCAAAGCGTAGCCCCAGTCACGGAAGGCTCCCTCGGTAAATTTCATGATGTTGCCCTTGTGGACGAAGGTCACGCTCTTGCGCTTGTTTTTAATGGCGTAATCCAAAGCCGCGCGGACCAATCTTTCGGTCCCTTCTTGGGAAACGGGTTTAATCCCGATGCCGGAAGTTTGGGGAAAACGAATTTTTTTAACACCCATTTCTTTTTGAAGAAATTCGATTACTTTTTTGACTTCCGGAGTCCCAGCCTGCCACTCAATGCCCGCGTAAATATCCTCGGTATTTTCCCTGAAAATAACCATATCGACTCTCTCGGGGTTCTTAACCGGGGACGGCACACCCTTGAAATAACGGACAGGCCTAAGGCAGACATAAAGATCCAACAATTGCCGCAGAGCCACATTAAGAGAACGAATGCCGCCCCCTACGGGAGTCGTCAAGGGGCCCTTAATACCCACCAGATATTCCTTAAAAGCTTCGACCGTGTCATCCGGAAGCCAATTTTGGAATTTGTCGAAAGCCGTTTGGCCCGCGTAAACCTCAAACCAGGATATTTTTCTCTTTCCCTTGTAGGCCTTTTCCACTGCCGCGTCAAAAACCCGCACCGAAGCCCTCCAAATATCCGGACCTGTTCCATCACCCTCAATAAAAGGAAGGATGGGATGATCCGGAACCCTGAGAACCCCGTTTTGAATGCTGATCTTTTCACCCTGGGGCGGTTTGACATTTTGATAGGTATAAGCCACGGGAGGCTCCTTTGGATTGGGTTCAAATAAAATGAAGAGGAACGCAGTTTAAAACGAGGGAAAGAAAGATTCAAGCAGCACAAAGGCAGGTATCAGGTTCAAGGTGAAAAGTTCCAGTTAAATGTGTCAGCAAGCTTGCGGATAATGAAGCGGTTCAATTGAATAAAAGAAGCTCAAATTTGGCGGACGAACCTGGAACCGTGACCCTAGTCCCTTGCGCCGGATTTTCAGGACAGATTTTTAAAATCCCCGGTTTTAAGGCCGTATTTCTTCATTTTTCGCTGGAGGGTTTTTAAACTGAGCCCCGAAAGATCCGCTGCCTCAGCCAAGTGGCCCCTGGTTTTGGTCAAGGCGTCCACCAAATAGGCGTTTTCTGTTTGGTTCAGCAAATGGTCAAGCTTCTCAATTTTAGGCGCGCAGATGTCCACGTCTAACTGTTCCACCTCGGGACCTTTCGCTAAAAGACAGCCCCTCTCGATTTGGGTTTCCAATTCCCTGATATTCCCCGGCCAGCCGTAGGCCATCAACTGGCACATGGCGCCGGGCCCCAATTTTTCAGCGGGAGACCCAGTCAAGACCTTATAGGTTTCAATAAAATGCTGGGCCAAAAAAGGCAGATCCTGTTTGCGGTCCCGCAAGGCTGGGAGGCGGAGCACCCGGGAAGCGAAACGGTTATAGAGATCCAGCCGCATGATTTCCTGGTGAACCAAGGAAAGAATTTCCTGAACGGTGGCCGCGACAACCCTGGGGCTGTCTTCTTCAGCCGGACCGGATAGTTTTTCGGCGAGTTTTTTTTGGCTGGCTTCCCCTAACCCGCAGATGCCGTCCAAGTAAAGGGTGCCGCCTTTGGCCTTTTCCCAAGCCCCGCCTTCCCCAAAAAGCCCGTCGCAGCAGTCGCCGTTCGGGTTATCAACGCAATGAAAAACTCGGAAGGGGCCGTTCGCCCGGGAGCTCCGCTGGTGGAGCGCCCTCGCGAAAGATTTTTTTCCCGTTCCCTTTTCCCCCTGCAGCAATACGGGCCAGGAATCGTCAGCCCATTGGGCCATTTGCTCGAAAACCAAGCCAAAGGTTTTATCCCGGCTGGAAATTTTTCCAGCGTTTTGCGGCAGCGCGCCGCCCTTACTCAGGGGCGTGATGTCCCTGACGATTTCCACGGCATACTCGATTTTACGGGCGGAGGAATGAACGGGAAAGGTGGAAACCTCAAAATCCCGGTTGACGCCGTTGACCGCGAGGGTGCAGTAGGATACTTTCGGCAGGCCGTTGTCAAAGATGCTTTGCATCCCGCAGAAAAAACACTTTTCCTTGAAGCCATAAAAAGCCTGATAGCAGGACCGGCCCCTGAGTTCGTTTAAATCCACACCCAGGGTTTTCAAGGAAGTTTCATTCGCGTAGACCACCCGAAATTGCGAATCGATGACCTTCACCGACTCCGGCATGCCATCCAAAAGACCTTGAAGAAAGGGAGCCTTTTGATATAGCGCCGGGGGCCGGGACCGCCGAGGGGACATTAGGCGCAATCCCCTGGGCGGCGGCGAGCGAAAAGAATTAGAATATTTTTACGCACTGGGAAATTAATTCTTCGCGAATGGCGCTTCGGAAGCCGTCACGGTCTTGACGGCCGCTTTTTCAACTGTCGGAGCGGCGTGTTTCATCCGTTTCTTGCTTTCCAATAATTCTTTGCGGATTTGGGCGAGCTGTTCGGCCAGTTCCTGTTCTTCACCGAAAACTTCAATGGCCCGTTCCAAGAGCTTCAAGGTTTCCTGTTCGTAAGAAGCCTCTTTTTGAAGGATCACAGTCAATTCATGGGCCGGGGTTTCCGCGGCGCCGCTCAAAGTCAGGGTCACCGGAATGCCGGTTAAATCAAAGAGGGTCTTGACCAGGGACTGATAGTGCTTCTGAGCCATGCTCAGAAGCTGCCAAATAACCTTGATCGAATTTTCGTCATCATGACCCACATTGGCGGTAGCGCCGGCCAAGTGAAGAACCCTGCGGTAAGTTATTTCCAGGATTTGAAAAAGAATGGCCGCTTTTCGAAGGGTGATTTTGCTGATGTGGGTTTTATTGTTCAGGAGCAACTTCACTTCCCGAACCTTGCCTTCGCATTGGTCCAACAGCTCTCGATTCGCCCTGGCATCCCGGGGGCTTATCCGGAGAGCCCGGCTCGCCAAATGTTTGACATCTTGATCCAAGCGTTCAACGGTTTCGATCAGCTGGAAGAGGGAGAAATAGAAGTTCATGGTACAGCTCCTTTGAATAGGCTTTAATAAGGGTTAAATTAAGGTTATTTGATAAAGTTTAAAGAGTATACCTCTTGTACCTATTTTTGGTTACAAAAAACCACCAAAAGTTAAATACATATAAAAAACAAGGAAAATAACACAATTTACGTTTAACCTTAATCCCGAATTATTAATTTGATAGTCAATTGTGTCTCATTATTGTCAATATTTACACACCGTTAACTTTAAAAAGCCCCACATTTAATGGGCTTCCATTGTGGAAGAATCGCCCCGGTCGCTTGCCTTCACCCCGGTCTTTCCAGATGATGGTCGCCACATTCTTCGTAAAGGAGAGTTCCATGTTAAAAGAAGGCCAAAAAGCTCCCTCTTTTGTTTTGGACGATGACCAGGGCCGGAAGGTGTCGCTGGCGGACTTTAAGGGAAAGTCAGTGGTTTTATACTTTTACCCCAAAGATATGACTCCCGGCTGCACCCAGGAAGCCTGCGACTTTCGGGACAACTGGAAGGCGGTGCAAAAAAAAGGAGCGGTGGTTTTAGGCGTCAGCGCCGATCCGGTTAAAAAACACGAGGCATTCAAGGAAAAATATAAGCTCCCCTTCACCTTACTTTCGGATGAAGGAAAAAAGATGATCAAAAGCTACAAGGTCTGGCAAAAAAAGAAATTCATGGGCCGGGAGTTTATGGGAATCGTTCGTTCCACGTTTTTAATTGATGGAACCGGGAAAATTAAAAAAATTTGGTCGCCCGTCAGGGTGAAAGATCACGTGAAAGAAGTTTTGGAAAACTTGTAGGACAAAAAGCTAAACACGATTTGAACCACCAAGTTCACCAAGAAAGACGAATGAGTAAAGTACTTTTGAAATAGATTTTTTCGCTTCTCTTCGTGACCTTCGTGGTGAAATGATTTTTTAGAGGGGATTCTCGGCGGACTTAGCGGGTTTCCGGCGGACGTCGGTGATGGGAATATAATCAAGTTTCACGTCTCCCGTGACAGAGCACTGGCAGGCGAGGCGGTAATTGGGCTTTGCCTGGATCGAGGCGAGGGTTTGTTTTTCCCGGGACTCCATCTCGGAAAGGTTTTCCCACCCCTCCAATACTTCGATTAAACAGGTGGTGCAAACCGCCCTTTCACAGCGATAGCGGATGGGCAAGTCGTAGCGGAAGGTCGCGTCCGCCAAGGTGTCATCATAATCGACTTCGCACGTTTGACCTGTTTTCGGAAAAACAATTTGGATTTTTTTACCGGATTCAGGCATGATCAACCTCGGGAGAAGATGGGGCATTATAACCCTCCCCCTTCGGCCCAGACCATTGAAAAGGTTTTGGGGCTTCCGTTAATTTTTCAGGAGGACGAATGCTTATGGCGTTTCTTCGATTCGCGCATCTCTTTACTTTCGCCTTTTGGTACGGAACGTTGCTTTATTTTACCTTCCTCCAGGCGCCGATTCTTTTTAAAACCCTTCCTCGGGAAATGTTCGGCCTGGTTCAAAGCAAGCTCTTTCCCGCCTATTATCTTCTCAGCTACCTCTGCGGGACGATTCTAATCGTCACTTTTCATCTTCTTCATCCCCTCAAAAATTACGTCCCCCAGGAATGTGTCAAGATTACCGCCCTCTGCCTGATGCTTTTGTTTTCTCTGGGCCAAGGTCTTTGGATCGGCCCTAAGGTGAGCCAGCTGCGAATCGCCCGCCAAGCCGCCGAGGAATCGAAGGACCAGCCCCAAGTTGAAAAATTACGGGTTGAGTTTGGAAAGGCCCACGGCATCTCCAGTCTTTTCAATCTCATCGTCATTATTGCGGGAACCGTTTATCTCATTTATTTTTTCCGTGAGTTGTACCCTTAAGTCCCCATCCCTAAAAGGAGATTGAGCTATGGCTATCTTTCAGGAGCCGGTGCGAAAATATCTTTACGAATTAGGCCAAATCCGCCACCCGGTCCTCAGGGAAATGCAGCGCTACGGGGAATCCAGGGGATTTCCCATCGTCAACCGTGAAGTGGGGCGCGTTCTTTACCAGCTGACGGTTCTAGCCAAGGCCAAGAAGGTTTTCGAGCTCGGCTCGGGCTTCGGCTATTCCACCCTTTGGTTCGCCCTGGCCCTGCCCCCGGGCGGCATCGTCCATCACACCGACGGCGATCTGGAGAATACTAAAAGAGCCCATGCTTATTTCAAAAAGGCCGGACTCTTGAAAAAGGTAAGGTTCCATACGGGCGACGCCATTACCAGCCTGAATAAAACCCGGGGGGATTTTGACATCTATTACTGCGACATCGATAAAGACGGCTATCCCGACGCCTACCAAGCCATAGCCCGGCGGGCGAAGCCCGGCAATATCGTGCTGACCGATAATTTATTATGGTCCGGTAAAGTCGCCCAACCACGGCCCGACGTTCTGACCAAAGCCATTTTGAAATACACCCGCCTCTTTTGGAACGACTCCCGGTTTGCCTCTTCCATGCTTCCCATCCGCGACGGGGTGGGATTTCACTTGCGCTTAAAATCCAAATCGAACTTTTAACCGGCTTTCCATGAAAATCCTTTTCTTATTTATATGTTTCGCGACTTCCTTTGCCCTGGGAGAACCTAACTATCGAGAACAATTTTATGACTATTTTTACCGCGGCGATTTTCACGCTATGGAAGCCACTTTAAAAAACTGGAAATCTTCCTGTCCGGACGACGTGGAAATGCTGGCGGCCTATGGAAGCTATTATTTCAACCTGTCGAAAAAAGGAACTCTCGCCAATCCGGCCAAATTAATCCCGCGCGAGGAGATTCTCCTCAGCGGTAATCCATCGGGGAAAAAATCGGAGGGACCGGATCCCGAAGCCCGTTTTGACCAAAAAAAATTGGGGAAAGCGGCCGACTATTGGAAAAAAGCCGCCGATTTGTACCCCTGGCGCATGGATATCCGCTTTTGGCTGGCCCGAGCTTACCAGGATTTGGGCAATTTCGACGCCCAGTACCAAACCCTGGCCCAGGCCCTTCAATACGCTGACAAGAACAAGAAAAAATTAAAATGGAACAACAACGAGGATCTTCCCGACCGCCGATCCCGGTTCATCCCGGAGTCGATGCAGGATTTTGAGGACTATTATTTCGCCCGCCAGCGGGCGGAAAACGACCAGATGGCCTTTAGGCTGGCGAAACTTACCCTAACCTTCTACCCCAACCATCCGGATGCCTATAATTCCATGGCCGCCTATTATTCTTACCAACAGGATTGGGAGCACACTTTGAAATACCTGCTCCTTGCCGGTCAAAAAGACCCGCAAAACGGTTTGGTATTAAATAATATCGGAAACGTTTTGATGAAATTGGACAAGCGAAAAGATGCGGAGATTTACTATCAAAAAGTCGTCAACATGAACAACGACGAGAAGAACGTTGATCACGCGAAGAGAAAGCTGAAAGAAATAAAAGAGGAATAATAAACGGCTATTTCCAGGGACTCTCGGGATAAATTTTCTTAGCCACCATTTGATGGATGCTTGCCCTTACTTTTTCCTTGTCCTCCGGGTAGGTCACCCCGAACCACGGGTCTTTGGAGGCGAGAACCTTCACCTTGGCTTTTTTCTGGCGGATCATCTCATCCACCACCCGGGGAATCAGGAATTCGGACTTTTCTTCCTGTCCCTTTTCCTCAAGGAACAAGCCGAATCTTTCCCCTAATTGGTTAAAAATCGACGGAGTGAATCCCCACATGTTCATGGAGGCAGTCTCATTGCCTTTTAAGGGTTTTTGCTTTCCCGACTCGTCCACATAAAATATTTTTTTGCCGGATTTCCCGATATGGGTCCGTTCCACCACTTTGCGCAGGGTTTTCCCCGGACCTATTTGGCAAACGCCCCGGGACACGCTGCCATGCTCGGAGAGGGTATTTTTGAGGACAAACCCCACCATGCTGTATTCAGGCGTCATCTCTTTTCCAGCCCTGAGCTTCCTTGAGTCTTTATTTAAAAACGTCGAAGGGTTCAATTTTTTTAAAAATCCTGCCAAAACCTTGAATGATTGTTTTCCATAATAATCATCCGCGTTGATGGCGGCGAAGGGCTCCTGAATTGCCCCCTGGGCCACCCAAATGGCGTGCCCTGTTCCCCAGGGTTTTTTCCGGGTCGCGGGAACCTTAAACCCCTCCGGAACCATCCCCAGTTCCTGGAACACGTAGCGGACGGGAATTTTGGATTCCCATTTTTTGCCGACGATTTTCTTGAAATCATCCTCGATGTCACGGCGGATGACGAAAACCACCTTGCCGAACCCAGCCCGGAGGGCGTCATGAACGGAATAATCCAAAAGCGTCGCGCCGCCCGGCCCGAGCGCTTCCATTTGTTTTAAGCCGCCGTAACGGCTTCCCATGCCGGCCGCCATGATCAGTAAACTTGGTTTCATAAACACCTCGAAATAAATTAGGAGTTAGGAAAGCGGAATTTAAATCTTACTTGATCGTCTTTAAAAAGAGTATATGCCTGAAAATTCCTAATTTGAGTCAGCCGTTGATGAATTTCGCCCCCGCCGAGGGGGAAAACACGTAATGCTCGGGTCGGCTGCCGTGCCGCTTTTGGTATCCGTCCGCGACAAAGGACACGAAATTTTCAATCACCTTCGGGTCCTTAGGGAGGAGGTGGACCGTGCATCCCCCGAAGCCGCCGCCCGTCATGCGGGACCCGCCTTGAAGCGGATGCTCCTGGGCCAATTCAACCAAAATATCCAATTCGTGACAGCTGACTTCATAATCATCCCGCAAACTTTCATGGGATTCCTTAAAAAGAACCTTGATCCTAGGCCAGTTCTTATTTTTAAAGGCCTCGACCGCGTCCAACACCCTTTGATTTTCCGAAATCACGTGGCGGCAGCGCTTCATCACGACCGGATCCAACCGGCTTTGGAACTTCTCGAAATCACAAAGGGAAACATCACGAAGAGACTTCAACCGGGGAAGCCATTTCATCAGCTCCTGAACGCCCTCCTGGCATTGGTGCCGCCTTTCATTGTAAGCGGAGGAAGCCAGTTCCCTTTTAACCCCCGTGTTGAATACCACGACTTTGTGATCCGCTCCTAAGGGCACCCAATCGTACTCCAGACTGCGGCAGTCAAGGAATAGGGCATGGTCTTTTCCGCCGAAATGGGAAGCGAACTGGTCCATGATGCCGCATTGAACCCCGGCCCATTCATGCTCGGCCTGCTGGGCCAGCCGGACCAGATCCATATCGTCCAAATCCAATTGAAAAAGTTTTTTAAAGAAAACGCCCGAGGCCACTTCTAATGCGGCGGAAGAACTTAAGCCCGCTCCCTGCGGCAGATCGCCCTTGATGACCGCCTCACACCCCCCCAAGGGAATCCCATTTTTTCGTAAAAGCGCCGCCACACCCTTGAAATAATTGGCCCAAGGCAGGCTCACGTCGGGCCGCAGGTTCACAAGGGTAAACTCATCTTTTTGATGATAATCCGCTGAGTAAAGGATGATTTTGCTGTCTTTTCTTTTTCGTCCCGCGATGGCGATTCCCTTATCCACGGCCATAGGCAGGACATAGCCCTCGTTGTAATCCGTGTGCTCGCCGATGAGATTAACCCGGCCCGGCGCGAAAATAGCCGCTTCGGCTTGGCCGATGAAATTTTCGGAGAAAAGTTCCATGGTTTTTTCGATTAAAGGAAGGGTCAAACGAAACCCCTTATAGAAGCGATTTCACCACCAAGGCACCAAGGGCACCAAGAACTACGGGAAACAAAACTGTTTACATAAACAAACATTGTCTAATCTTCCTTGGTCAACTTGGTGTCTTGGTGGTTCAAACAGCCTTTTGTTTAAATGATTTTTTAGTTTGTATCGGGCCCCGGCTGGCTCCGGCGCCTTTCATCCTCAATATAGCGGAGTGCGGTGGAAAACCCGTAAACGGGCCCGTCGGTCAGGGCCTTCAAGTCATTGGTCTTGCCGATCTTCTCGTAATATTCCATGATCCCTCCGAGGACCAGCATCAAAAAGAAAAGTGAGGGATCGCTGAGGGTTCGGATGAGGTATTGGAAAAAAAAGATGACCGTGGCCGGGTAAAAATGGCCTTCGTCGCCCAGCGGCATGGTGAGTTCGGCCAGTCTGGCCTCCTCTTCCTGGATTAAATTTAACACCATGAGCCTTTCCGTTTTTTCGGGCATGGACTCCAGTAAAACCTGGCCCTGTCCCATGATCGTCGGACGGTTGAGCCCCTTGGAGGTGACGGTGTCGCCCATGGCGGCCTGTATATATTGGATCAGCATGGGAGCGTGCTTGTTTTCGCCCAAAAGAAACAGGGCCTTGACCATGGTCAAGGCGAAAAGCTGGATGGAATCCCTCTCGCGGGACAAGACGTCAATTTCGGGGGTCTGGTAATCGACAAAAGCCTGGAACCGGGTGCCAAAGGCCACCCGCGCAATGCCGATTTCTTTTTTAAGTTCTTCAGGCATGCGGACAACTTTCCCGGCTGACAGCTGTCAGCTGATGGCTATCAGCTTTAGTACTTCGGCACCGAAGAATCGACCTGGTCGCTCCAGCTGAGGATGCCTCCCGCCACGTTGACAAGGTTGTCAAACCCCTGCTGTTTGAGAAAGTTGATGGCCTTCTGGCTGCGCACGCCGCTTTTGCAATGCACCACGATTTCTTTCCCCTTATATTTTTCCAACTCCTTGAAGCGGTTGGGCAGTTGGGAAAGGGGCAAGAGCGTCGCCCCGTTGATATGAGCGATATCCCACTCGTTGGGTTCCCTCACATCCAGCAAGAAAAAATCCTGTTTCTCGTCCATTTTTACTTTCAACTCCAGGGCGTCAATTTCACCCTTGGCCACGGCCACTTGTTTCGTCTGGGTCTCCTCGACCTTCATCCCGCAAAACTGCTCATAATCAATCAGTTCTTTGATGGTGGGATTGGTTCCGCAAATGGGGCAGGCTGGATCCTTATGCAGTTTCAAATTCCGAAACTGCATGTCCAGCGAGTTATAGATGACGAACTTGCCGATGGCGGGTTTACCCGCGCCAATAATAATCTTGATGGCCTCGGTCGCCTGGATCGTTCCAACCGTTCCCACCATAGCGCCCATGACGCCTCCCTCGGCGCAGGAAGGAACCTCGCCCGGGGGCGGGGGCTCGGGATATAAACAACGATAGCAGGGTCCCTCGGGCGTCTTGAAAACAGTCACTTGGCCGTCAAAGCGGAAGATGGAACCATAAATGTTGGGTTTTTTCTGAAGAACGGCGGCGTCATTCGTGAGATAGCGGGTCGGAAAATTGTCCGTCCCATCGATGATCATGTCGTAATCCTTGAGGATGTCCATGATGTTGTCGCTCTTCAATGCTACTTGATAGGTCTTGACCGTGACGTCGGGGTTGAGGGCCTTTAAGCGCTTGGCGGCCGCTTCAACTTTCGGTTTTCCCACGTCCTCAGTGGTAAAAAGAATCTGGCGCTGAAGATTACTGGCATCGACCGTGTCAAAATCAACCAGTCCGATTGTTCCCACTCCCGCCGCGGCGAGGTAAAGAGAAACAGGACAGCCCAATCCGCC
>CAZHFP010000087.1:2723-11587 GCA_964531065.1 uncultured bacterium | reverse complement strand
AATAAAAAAGCCCGTCCCCGAGGGGGGCGGGCTTTAGTCAAAACCGATGGTTTTGATCAGCCGATTTTATTCAAGGCTTAACGACGGAACCAAGGTTAAAAGGAATATGCATTCCGGGCAATACAGCAAATGATATTCCACGTCGGCCTTTTGCTCATCGTTCAGCTTTCCTTCCCGATAAAGCTCCAGCAACCTTTTAATTCTTTGGCAGTTCTCATCCATGACCCGCCTCGCTTTCTGGCATCCAATGGCGTAGACCAACTTTCCTGGGTACCAACTACTTTCTTTTGGTTTCCGAGGCGTCGCTGGCAAGCGGGCGGCTCAGCAAGTTCACTGTGGGACCCGGTCTCCCTAGGTTCTTCTAAAACCGGATCACGACTTTCAACTGATGACTTGTTAGAAAAGCATCAAACGTGCCAATAAGGAAAATGATTAACTTATTGCTTATTTGATTTACCTTTCTAATCTTTAGACGACTCCCCCAGCCTTTAGTTCACCAAAATCGTCTTTATTTGTCTTTTTATAGTGTTTGTAACGTGACATTTATGCCAAAGGTGTTTAATTTTTAACGTTAAACTAAAACAAGGCTAAAATCGGCCTGTTTAAAGGAAGTTTTGGAGGGACTGATTAAAAAGAGGTCAGAGGACTGCCAAAATGGAAAATAATGATGGCTAAAGAGAGGGCTAGGGCTGAACCAATAGGGACGGTCAGGTTGTCATCGAGTTCAAACGAAAACAGCTCCACGAGGGCTCCCGCGAGAGCTCCCACCAGCGCGATTTGCCAGCTCTCAAAAAGAATGTAAGCGATCAGGAAAGCTACCAGGAAAAAAGCCGTGGTGCCTTCCAGTGATTTCCCTAGAATTTTCAAACGCCCAAAATTTTTGCCCCCCAACTCGGCGGCGGCGTCTCCTAACGAAAGGAAAAACATCGCGGTAATGGCGACGTTCCGGGAAAAAAAGAAAATCACGAGGGAAAAGGCCAGGCAAAGAAAGGTGGAACCATTGAACTTATTCGTCTCTGTCCGGCGGACAAACTCGGAAAAAAGCGTCATAAACCATGAGTTAAACCGGTGATCCCGGAGCCGTAAAAAATCAAGGACAAAAGAAACCATAAAACAGGAACCGGCGACGATCAAAAGCCATTTGCGGATTTCCACCGGGCTTAAATGAAAGGGGGGATAAAGATACACCAGAGGAAACAAGGAAGAAGCTAAAACGTGATACATCTTGCGAAAACCTTGGAATGTTTTCGTTTCGATTGTCTTGACGGCTTTCTTCATTGCGCTCGGCTTCCTTTCCAATCTCCCTCAAAAGGGGATGTGAGAAAATATCACGCCATTAACCTTTTTGAAACAACGAATTTCACCCCGAACCCATCATTTCTCGTTCTTGTTCGATTTTTCCAGAAAATAAGTCAAATGTTCCAATTCCGAGGCCAGGTCCACGCCCCGGACCAACACGGACTTCGGGACGGTTAAGACGCAGGGAGCGAAATTCACGATGGCTCTTATCCCCGCGTCCACCAAATCGTCGGCGACCCGGGGAGCTTGGCTGGCCGGCACGGCGATGATTCCGATTTCGATTTTCTTTTCCCTCACGACCTGGCGGATCGCCGGAGTCGCCCAAATACGCACGCCCTCTAATTCCCACCCTACCTTGGAAGGATCCACGTCGAAGGCCGCCTCAATTTTAAAACCGGCTTTATTGAACCCGCCGTATTGAAGCAGGGCCGTTCCCAAATTGCCGCAACCGACCAGCGCAATACGCCAAGCCTTGTGAAGTCCTAAGATCTCGCGCATCTTGGAATCCAAAGTCTTCACATCGTAGCCCACGCCCCTTTGGCCGAACTGGCCGAAGTAGGCTAAATCCTTGCGGACCTGGGCGGGATTGATGCCGGAAGCGGCCGCCAGTTCTTTGGAGGAAATAACAATTTTATTTTTTTGAATAAATTCGGCGAAGCTTCTTAAGTACTGAGGAAGCCGGGCAATGGTGGGCTCTGGTATGTTGCGGCGTTTGCCAAGATTGGTTGTTTTTTTAATCATTTCCCTTCCCTATTTTAAATGCTGCCGAGAAATTCGTAATGCGGAATTACTAATTAGGAATTTTTGAAAAGGATTTTAATTCCCAACTCCGCATTCCTAATTCCTAATTAAAGCTCATCCATCGTCGCGCGCTGGGCGAAAACCCTCTGTTCTTCTAAATACTGGACCCGGCGGGTCAGGGCTTCCACTACTTTTTCTTTCAGTGTGTTCAATTTGAAGGGCTTAGATAGGTAATCACAGGCCCCTTTTCGCAAGGACTCGATCCCGACGGAAAAAGATCCGTAAGCCGTCATAATCATCACGAATATTTTCTTGTCCCGAACCTTAAGGTATTGCAGCAATTCCAATCCGGTCATTTCGGGCATGCGCATATCCACCAAAGCCAGATCGTAGGAGTGTTTGCGCTGAAGGGCGATCGCTTGGGTCGCGCTGGTGGCCGCGTCCACGTGATAACCTTCTTTCACCAGCGTCTTTTGAATCATCTTAGCGAAATCAGCCTCGTCATCCACCACCAACAAATGGGCCTTTCCTAACATTTTCTTGGGTGATTTTTTGGGAGAAATTTTCTTCTTCATCTTGGCGCTCATTCCTGGGTGTCCTTCGAGTGAGAGATGGGTTCATTATAGTAGAAATCCTCAGCGGGCCGGGACTCTTCCCGCGCTAATCCATCGGTGGGAAACAACAGGGTAAAGACCGTCCCCTCGCCCAACCGGCTTTCCACTTTAATTTCGCCCCGATGCTCATCCATGATGCGTTTGACGATAGCCAATCCCAATCCCGTTCCTTTGCCGAACCCCTTCGTCGTGTAAAAGGGCTCGAAAATATGTTTTAACTCCTCCGCGGGGATTCCCATTCCGGTGTCCCTTACCACTACTTTAATTTCTCCCCTGCGGTCATGGGCGCTTAACCGCATCGAGCGGAACTGGAATTGGGCTGAAAGGGTGATTAATCCCCCCGTTGAGATGGAATCCACCGCGTTCTCCACCAAGTTCAACAGGACCTGAAAAATTCCCTCGGTGTATCCTAAAACCTCCGGAAGTTCGCTTCCCACGTCCAAAATCAGTTTGCCGCCGTTTTTTTTGAGCTTGGGCTGGACCGCCGCGGTAACCGCCTGAATAATTTGCGGCAAGGAAACAGGTTTAATCTCGGACATGGTCTGACGGCTGTAATCCAGGATATCCCGCACGGTCCGGATCGCCCGTTGGACATATTGGTCGATCTGATTTAATTGCTTAAGGGTTTTACTGCCCTTGCGGGTTTCCGCCATGAGAAGTTCCAGGTTACCCGAGATAAGCCCTAAGGGTGTATTGACCCCATGGGCGATCCGTCCGGTCAATTCTCCCATTTGAATCAGGTGCCGCTTTTGTTCCAGCGCCTTTTCACGTGTCCTCAATTTTTCTTCCCTGGCCCATACCTGCCGCATGAGCAAAGCGCAGAGGATGATGGTCAAAAGAAAAAAGAAAAACCACCGGATGGCTTGCTGCCAATAGAGCCCTTCCTGAACCTGGGGTGACAACCGCTCCATGACGCCCACGATGAAATTGATTTTTCCAGCCTCGTTCATTTCCGGAATGTTCCAAATGAAATCCAGGTAAAGGGTCGTCAAAAAAATGGCCAGGATGCCGGTAATGACGAACAAGGCCTTGCGCGGGGTCAAAATCATAATCGCGCTGATAAGAATCAGAAGAAAAAAGGGCATGTAAAAACTGACGGGGCCCCCCGAAACGGAAACCCAAAGGCCCACCAAACAACTGTCGATCAGAAAAATAGCCGGCAGCATGATTCCCGCCAGCTTTTTAATCCGGCCCAGAACCCAAAAGGCCAGGCTTAACCCCGCCGCCAAAGACCAAATTTCCCAGCCCCTCACCACGGCCGCGGCGACATTGATATCCTCGGCCCACCAAAGAAGAAGAAACATTAAGGCCAGACATACGGACCTGGCCCGAAGGAGCGTTTTGAGCGATTGGATATTGGTTTCAACGGACGGCAAATAACACCTCAAAGGAAATTGGGAATTAGGAGTTCGTAATTAGAAATTAAAATCTTTTAATCCACATCTTAGACCAAAAAATAGGTCGCCTTTCACAAAATTTCGAAGAGGTTTCAGTTTTAAATTCCTAACTCCTAATTCCTCATTCCGAATTAATGGAGTGGGAAATCCACTTCAGATAAGTTTTGCTTCCAGCGGTGATAGGGATCGCGATAACTTCACAAATAGTATAAGGGTGGTTGGCTTGGACCCATTGGGTTAAACGGTGAAGTTTGGGTTGCGTGGTCTTGATCAGGAGTAATTCCTCGCTGGCGCTCTCGATTTTGCTCTTCCACCAGTAGCGGCTCTTCATTCCCGGAATCCGGTTCACGCAAGCCGCTAATTTAGCTTTCACCAATCCCTTGGATAGTTTCTCGCTGGTTTTGAGATTGGGAGTGGTAACGAGAACTAGGCAGCATTTCATGAAAGTTCTTGGTCTTCTAGGCCGTTCAAGAGGTTGTAAATTTTTTCGCCGATGGCGGACTGCGTGATCTTCACTTGCAGGCTGGCAGGCAAGGCGGCCACCGCTTCGTTGGTTCCTGTCAGGGCGTAAACCTTCGCTCCATCCGCTACTTCCACCATTTCCGCTAGGCGGTTTTTGGTGAGAATTTCCAGCCGCCGGGAAATTGAAATCATATCCAGGCCCATAAAGGCCTGCAGGTCGGAGTTGGAAGAAACGGCCCGGCCTGATTTGGCGAGAAAATACAGAAGTTTTTTGCAGACCAAATCCAACTTCAAATGCTCGTTGACCGCTTCGAAGAGATCTTGAAACTCCACCCGGCTCCCCTGGCGTTGAAACCCCCTATACATTCCTTCGGAAAGAAGAAAAAGAAACCGGCGCAAATTGCCCGCCGCCATGGAAAGGGCCAGGGTTAACGCCACCGGCTCCAAAAAATCCTCAACCTCGCCTTTAAAACCCGCTCGATTGAGCCGGAGGGCCAGCACTTCTTTGAGTTCCTCATGGCTGAATTTTTCAACCAACACCACGTGTTTAAAGAGTCCCAACACCGTCGGCTCCGCCCCTTCCCTTACCACCTGGCTGACCTTGGCGTAAAATTCTTCCTGAAGCGCCATGACAAAGCTGACATTGGGCAGTTCCAATAGGGATTTTAATTCTTCCAAAAGTTGGAGCGTTCGTTCGGACCGGGTCAGGTGCAGAACCCTGTCGCCTTTGATTTTTTCCAAATCATCCACAAAAACCAGCAGGGGATTTTTAAGCCGGGACACAATGGAGCGGATTACGGAAAAAACCGCGTTTTTGCTGAGCTCTTCCGCTTCCAAACGCCGGCCGATCTCCTTCAAATTTAATCCAGGGACTTTAGGTATAACCACAAGCATTTCCCGCAGAAGTTCGGAAAGAAAATAGGAAGCGTTATCCAGGGGAACGCCGATGTTGACGCTGTAGAAATTTTTGGGAACCCGGGCCCTTAAAAGCTGGAGCATACTGCTTTTACCCACCCCCGGCTCTCCGGCTACGCCCACGTTCGAAAGCGAACCCATGGCCGAAGACAAGCGGTTAATCAAGGCCTTCCGCCCCACGAAATAATCCAGATTGTGTTTTTGGAGGGCCAAGGTCGTGAAAGGATCGGTCTTTAATCCGAAATGCTGATAGGCCGCAGTAGCGCCCGCCCCTAATCTTTTCGCCGATTTCTTTTTCTTGTTTTTACGCTTCATGGTTTTTGCCCATTAGTCGAAAAGGTTGGCACGAGGTGATGTTTCGTCTGTCCTCTGCTTTTAGTCGATTTCCGCTTCACAATTCCTAATCCCGTATTCCTAATTCCTGATTATTTTTATCTGTCCATCGTCAAGGTTTCACCGTGAACCACATAGGGCGTTTGAAGTTCGGACTTTCCTTTGATCTTAACCGGGGGCAAAGCCGTCATTCCGAAATAGTCCTTCGCGGCATTAGCCATTTCATCATTCACCAGCACCTGTCCATGCTCGGCGATGCCGCAAAGACGGGAAGCGAGATTGACCGAATCGCCGATCAGGGTGAATTCCATCCGGTTGGTAGATCCCAGGTTCCCCAAGATGGCCTCACCCGCGGTGATTCCGATCCCCAATCCAATCTCGACCTGCTGGCTGTAAGCCACCTTGAAGCTTTCATTCAGAAGCTGAAAGCGGTCCTGCATGCGCATGGCGGTGCGCAAAACCATTTTGGCCGCCTCTCCTTCGTTGCCGTAGGGCCTTCTGAAATAGGCAAGGATCGCGTCGCCGATGTATTTGTTGATATCTCCCCCGTTCGGGGTGATGACTTCTTCCATGGCCTGAAACATCTTGTTGAGGATCTCGACTGTTTCCTCGGGTTTTAACTTTTCCGTCATCCTCGTAAAGCCCCGCACGTCGGAAAACAAAACATAAACCCGGCGGAGTTCCCCGCCCAATTCGGATTTGAGGGCTTTATTAGAAGCTTTTTCTGACACGCTGGTACCGACGTATTTTTCCAGAGTCTGGCTGGAATGTTTCACCTTTTCCAACAGTGATCGATACTCGCCGGCGCAGGATCGGACCAACCGTTCTTGGTTCCAGGAAACGTTCCAGGGCATGCTTCCGGTAAACCGGGCGAAATTGAAAGGAATCATTTGGTTGTCGACGAAAATTTTCTGGAGATCCAGGGCCCACTGGCTTTTCATCAGCCACCGGGAAAGAAACCACCAAACGAGCAGGAGTCCGGCCGCCCCCAAGCCGATATAGTGGACGGTAACGTCATCGGAAATAAATTGGGCCGCGACAATAGCCGAGCCCACGCTCAAAGCGACCCAAAGGATGAGCAGGGGGAGGATGCGGTTGACCTTGGCTTGAACGACGCTTAAAGCGTTCGCGAGGGGAGTGGGCATGATAAAAACCTCTATTTGACCCGGAGGAAATCGTAAAACACGCTTAGTTTATCGCAAAGCGGAGGGATTGGCATGCGTAAAAACCCAAATTTCACCGCCAAGACGCCAAGTCCGCCAAGAACAGCAAACAAACAAGTTCTTAAATGTCAGGATTTCATAGGAATATTCTGATTTGGGTTTTCTTGGCGAGTTTGGCGTCTTGGCGGTGAAATAAGTTTGATTCAAACCTTCGTTAATTCAGCTCCCGCGATCCTCAGCTTCTCCAATCCCTCCGGGGAACGCGCTTCCATGTAACAGCGCATAAGAGGTTCGGTGCCGGAAAAACGGATCATGATCCATTCGCCGTTGGCGAGGATGAACTTCGTCCCATCCTTTCGGACGATCTCCGCGACCTTTTGGCCGGCGATTTCACTCGGAGGATTGTTTTTCAGCTTGGCTGTCATGACTTCCTTGAGGCCGTCTTTTAATTTCAAGTTCAACCGGTCAGAATAAAATCCGCCGTACTGCTGATAGAGCCCCTTCAACACCGCGTTCAAGGTTTTTCCCTCGCTCGCCACTACTTCGGCCATGAGCAGGCAGGCCAGTATTCCGTCCTTTTCCGGCACGTGGCCGTGAACCGTCAATCCGCCCGATTCTTCCCCGCCGATGATGATGGGTTCCTTCGCCATGATTTCGGCGATGTACTTGAAACCCACCGGGGTTTCCTTCAACGGAACGTCATGGGCCTTGGCGATGGCGTCGATCAAGTGGGTGGTGGCGACCGTACGGACCACACAGCCCTTCCAGTCGCGGGTCTTGAGCAGATGGTCAAAAAGAATCGCGAGGACTTCATTGGGGCTGATATAGGTTCCGTCGGCGTCGATGACGCCGAAGCGGTCCGCGTCGCCGTCGTTGGCGAGTCCCAGGTGGGCGGGCCAAGTCTTCACCAGCTGAACCGCCTCTTTTAAATCGTCAGGCCCGGGCTCCGGATGGTGACCTCCAAAAAAAGGATCGCGGTTGTTGTTTAAGACCTTCAGGCTTACACCTGTTTCTTGCAAAAGTTCATCCAAATAGCCCCTGCCATTTCCATGCATCAAGTCAACGACCACTCTCAATCGCGCTTTTTTAAGAACGTCGAATTTGACAATTTCCCGGATCCGCTTGAAATATTCCTCTTTGGGATCAATGGGAACCACCAGGCCCTTTTCCTGAGCTTGGACGTAAGGCATTTCAGACACCTTCGTGTTTTTGGAACCGATAGCTTCCGCCAAAACTTCCAGCGCCAAGGTCACTTGGACGGGAGCGGGCCCGCCGTCGGAACCGTTGAATTTGAGGCCTTGATAGATGGCCGGATTATGGCTGGCGGTGAAGTTGATGGAGCCGGCGCACTTGCGGCGCAGGAGCTCATAAGAAACGGTCGGCGTAGGAGTTCCCACCGGGCAAACGTAGGAAGTGATGCCATGAGCCGCCAAAACTTGGACGGTGATTTGGATAAATTCTTCGGAAAGGAAGCGGTAATCTCCCGCCACCACCAAGCCCTTAGAGGCTTCACCCGTCTGCTGGAGGTGCTGCGCGATGGCCGCCACGGCGATCTTCACGTTGGCGAAGGTAAAGTCGTCCGCCAAAATCGCCCGCCAGCCTGACGTCCCAAAAGTTATTTTTGCCACTATCGTGCCTCGAAAAAATAAGCGAATTTTTCATCCATCTGCGACTGCCCTGAGGCTCTCGAAGGGCCTGAAGTACCAAACGTAATCTTGGCCAAGTGAAGAAATCCTTTGGTTTGTAGATGAAGCGAGAAGAGGGGAAAGTTTACGGAAAAACCTTTCTCTACGCAACGCTTTTAAACTCATGGAACCGGTTCAAACGGGGCGTTATCATGCGGACATCCAAAGCTTTGAGACCCTGACAAAGCTTGAAGATTTTGAAACTATAAAGAATCGTAATGAGTCTAATAACAAAGGATCTTTATCTTTTTTCCG
>CAZHFP010000087.1:0-2623 GCA_964531065.1 uncultured bacterium | reverse complement strand
AAACTATAAAGAATCGTAATGAGTCTAATAACAAAGGATCTTTATCTTTTTTCCGGATTTTTTCATCATTATCAAAATTCTGCCGGTTTTAGTATTGGATTTAAAGGTCTTATGAGTTCCCAAAAGGAATTTTGAGACTTGGTTCGATGTCATTGCGAGGAGCGTCTATCATTGGTGTTAGCGACAAAGCAATCTCAGTTTTTGGATATTAAATAAGCCTTTTGAAGTGGACGTGATTGGCTTCCGTCCTCAGCGAACACAACCCATGAACTGAGATTGCTTCGTCACAAAGTTCGTTCCTCGCAATGACAACCTAATTTCACCACGAAAGATTTGGGGACTAAACTCCCATTTTAAATCAAAGAAAACCGGCTCTCGATGAAAACCTCAACTAACCAAACTCCGCTTTCCCTGCTCAACCGAGTTTTCGGATACCCATCTTTTCGCGGAAGGCAAGAAGCCGTCATTGAGCATGTCCTCGGCGGGGGCTCTTGCCTGGTGCTCATGCCCACCGGCGGCGGCAAAAGCCTTTGCTTCCAGATACCCGCCATATTGCGGCCCGGCCTGGGGCTGGTCATTTCTCCCCTCATCGCCTTGATGCAGGATCAGGTGGATGCCCTGGTTCAATATGGAGTCGCCGTCGCTTTTTACAACTCCACTTTGGATGGAAGCCAAAAAAACGAGATCCGCCGGCATGCCCAACAGGGAAAATTGGATTTACTTTACGTCGCTCCCGAGACGCTGAACTCTCCCGGATTCCAGGATTTTATTCAGGACATCCCGTTAAGCCTCATCGCCGTGGATGAGGCCCACTGCGTTTCCCAATGGGGCCACGACTTCCGCCCCGAATATCTTCAAATCGCCGGCTTGCGGAAGCATTTCCCATCCGTTCCCTTGATCGCCCTAACCGCCACCGCCGATCCCGCGACTCAAAAAGAAATCCGCGAACGGCTGGGCTTGGCGCAAGACCCGGTTTTTTCCTCGAGTTTTGACCGGCCTAATATCCGCTACCAGATTACGGTTAAACACGCGGGACGCGAGCAACTGCTGGACTTCATCCAAACCCGGCATCCCGGCCAGGCTGGAATTGTTTATGTCTTGAGCCGGACCAACACGGAAGAAACCGCGGCCTGGCTGACGGAAAAAGGCGTGTCGGCCCTTCCCTATCACGCGGGGTTAGACGCGGAGGTGCGGCGCAAACACCAGGCCCGTTTTCTTCGGGAAGACGGGCTGGTGATGGTGGCCACCATCGCTTTCGGCATGGGCATCGACAAACCCAACGTGCGCTTCGTGGCCCACTTAGGGATCCCCAAGAGCGTGGAGTCCTATTATCAGGAAACCGGCCGCGCCGGCCGGGACGGTGAACCGGCTTCCGCCTGGATGGCCTATTCGCTGGACGACGTGGTAAAACTCCGGCGGATGATCATGGGCGGTGAGGGCGCGGAAGCTTACAAACGCTTGAGCGGGCAAAAGCTCAACACGATGGTGGGCCTCTGCGAAACCACGAACTGCCGCCGCCAATCCCTGCTGAGTTATTTCGGCGAGCCACATCCGGGAAATTGCGGAGGATGCGACAACTGCCTTCAACCGCCCAAAACCTGGGACGCGACCGAGGCAGCCCAGAAAGCCCTTTCTTGCGTCTACCGGACCGGCCAGAAATTCGGCGCGGGCCATATGATTGATATCCTCCTGGGCAAGGAAACGGAGAAGTCCTCGCAGTTCGGCCATACCCAATTAAGCGTCTTTGGCATCGGCAAGGATTTTGAAAAAAAGAAATGGGATTCGGTCTTCCGCCAATTAGTCGCGGCGGATTATGTCGACGTGGACTTGGAAGGCTACGGCACTTTTAAACTGAACTCAAAATCCTGGGGCGTCCTGAAGGACGGCCAAAAGGTTTGGCTGCGGGAAGACCCGCCGGCGCGTAAAATCGAGAAGGGCTCACGCCGAGGCAAATCTCCCGCGGGGCCGCCGGTGGTTTGGGATGGCGAGGAATCTTCCCTTTTCGAGGCCCTGCGTTCCTTGCGGGCGAACTTGGCGAGGGAGCAAAACTTGCCGCCCTACGTCGTTTTCCACGACAGTACCCTGCGCGAAATGGTCTCGCGAAAGCCAAGCACCCTCAACGAATTCGCCCAGATCCCCGGCGTGGGTGAAGCCAAGTTGAAGCGTTACGGAACCGCGTTCCTGGAAGTGTTAGGCCCATCCTCAAAATCCCAAAAACCAGTTAAAGTCTCAACAAGTGTTGTTCAATCCAATGAGACCGCGACTGAAACGTTGAGCCTATTCCGTCAAGGATTCAAAGTGGAAGCCATCGCAACCCAACGCGGATTAACTCCCGGTACCATTTGGGGCCATCTCAGTAGTTTAATTGGGGAGCGGAGATTACTGGTCACAGAAGTGGTACAACTGCCTGAAAAAGAACTAGCGGCTATCCAAGCGGCCTTGGCTGACTCTCAGGGAAAGCTCAAACCTGTTTTTGAAAAGTTTGGAGGGAAATATTCTTATGAAATGATTCGATGTGTCAGTGCAGGAATCGTCTAGTCACCCTCACCCTACCCTCTCCCCTTAAGGGCGAGGGATATCTAAAGAGCCTTTTTAAAATTTCCCTCGCCCCTTGCGGGAGAGG
>CAZHFP010000086.1:0-11736 GCA_964531065.1 uncultured bacterium | reverse complement strand
GCACATTCCCCGATTCCTCGCCTTTTTTCCACAATTTCTTGCGGCTGCGGCTCCAGTAGGTCATGTTGCCCGATTGGGCCGTATGTTCCAGCGAATCGCGGTTCGCAAAAGCGAACATGAGGATTTCACCGGTCTTCGCGTCCTGCGCGATGACGGGAATCAAGCCATCTTCTTGGAACTTCAAGGAATCGATCCAGCTCATAACTTCCTCCAATAATTTAAGTGCGTTAAGTTAATCTTTCCCACCTGAAAATTCCAGTGCTTTTTAAAAGAGGGGGAGTTCAAGAATAAGGAATTTTCAACGGAAGTCTAGGAAATGACCGGCCAGGGGGCCAGTTTGGGCCAAGGTTCATTCGAAAGCCGTTCCACTAATATCCCGGGCTCGGATTCCAAAACCAGGGCCTTCACCAATCCTGGATTGATAAAACCGTCCTCTGCCGCCTTTTCCAAAAATTGAAAAAGCAGGTCATAAAATCCATCCACGTTCAGAAACCCAATCGGCTTGGCTTGGAAGTTCAACTGGTTCCAAGTAATCATTTCCATCACCTCATCCAGCGTGCCAAAACCGCCCGGCAGCGCAATAAAGGCGTCGGCTAGGTCCGCCATTTTCGCTTTCCGCTCGTGCATATTTTTAACGATGTGGAGTTCGCTCAAACCCGAATGGGCCACTTCCCTCGATTTTAAAGCCTCCGGCAAAACGCCTACTACCTTGCCGCCTTTGGACAAGGCGCCCTCTGCCACTTGCCCCATCAACCCAAAACGGGAGCCTCCGAAAACCAGGGACAAACCCCGCGAGGCCAGGATTTCTCCCAGTTCTTTCGCCCGCTCTTGATAAAGGATGCGGGTCCCCGAACTGGAACCGCAATAAACACAGATCGCCTTCATGGCTTCGGTGCTTTTTTCATAAAGAGCCGCTCCAACAGCAGGACGATCCCGCTGCCGATGGCGCAGCCCCAAAAGAACCAGAGGCTGATCGTGTTGAGCGAACCCGGGGGCGTGAACAGCCAGGAGGCTAGGCTCAGGATCAGGGGATTGAGGACGAGCAAGGCCAAGGCGAAAACCAGATAGGATCCGATTTTTTCCCCGTTAGAGGGTATCACCTTGATCCTTTCGTAAATCTTATGGGCCGCGTAAAAATAAACAAATCCGCTGACCATCCCAGCGGCCCAAAAGGCGCCGGTTCCAAATCCCCCCAGCCACAACTTGAACTTGAAATATTCCCAATAGGCCTGGAACCCGAACCAAACCAAACCCATGAGGGCGAATAAATAAAGAAATAATTTAAATTTGAAGGATTTTTTTCGGGGATTCGTCGGACTTTTAGGATCTTCCATTAAAATTTCCCCGGTTCTTTCTCCACAATCACAATTTCAAAAGACATGGTTTCTTTGTTAATGGCCGCCTTGGCCATAAAGGGATGGCCCTTTTTCCAATTCTTCGCCAGGTCCGGCGACTGCTTGGCCATCCCGTCCATAAAAAAATCCAACTGCTTCTGGGCGAAGGCCTCGACCTTATCCACGGTCTTTTCTCCGTTGGGCTGGTTCGCGAAATGCATGACGACATTCTTGCGGATAAGCTTTTCGAGGGTGGCGATCATGCTATTGGGCGGCATTTATGAGGCCTTTAGAAAATTATTCATCCTCGGTAATCTCAATCTCGAACTTGTTCGACTCGCCGCCCATCCTCAAATGCACGTGGTAAGGGTGCCCGTTCATCCATTTCATCCGGAGCTCGGGCATGCCCTTCACGATTCCGCTGAGGAAAAAATCTAACTGTTTTTGTGCGAAAAATTTCACCTTATCCGGCGTTTTTTCGGCGGGCTTCAAGGGCCCAAAATATTTGTTCACATTCTCCTGAACCAGCTTCTGGATCTGTTCGACGACGTCTTTGGGAAGGCTCATGATAATCCCCGCTTTTAGCCGTTGGCCTTTGGCAATTAGCTAACCGCCAATCGCCAACAGCTGCTTTCAAATTCTGATCGGTATTCCCTTTTGCTTCAGGTATTCCTTCGCCTGCTTCATCGAATACTCACGGTAATGAAAAATCGACGCCGCCAAAACCGCGTCGGCCTTTCCCTTGGTGATGCCATCAGCCAAATGTTCCAAAGTCCCCACCCCGCCGGAGGCGATGACCGGCACGGGCACGGCTTCCGAAATGGTGCGGGTCAATTCCAAATCATAACCGTTCTTAGTCCCGTCCCGGTCCATGCTGGTTAAAAGAATCTCTCCCGCTCCCAGCTCTACGCCCTGTTTCGCCCATTCGACGGCGTCCTTTCCCGTGGCAGTCCTCCCCCCATGGGTGAAAACCTCCCAACCCTTCGAGGCGTCGTTGGGATCGCGTCTTTTGGCGTCAATGGCCAGGACAATGCATTGGGCGCCAAACTTTTCGGCCCCATCCTTCAGCACTTGGGGATTTTCCACCGCGCGGGTATTGAGCGAAACCTTGTCCGCGCCGGACTTGAGCAGAATCCGGATGTCGTCGGTGGTTCTTACGCCGCCGCCAACCGTCAGGGGCATGAACACCGCTTCCGCTGTGCGGGTAACCACATCCAAAAGAATATTTCTTTTTTCGTGGGAAGCGGTGATGTCGAGGAAAACCAATTCGTCGGCCCGTTCGGCGTCATACTGCTTGGCGATCTCCACCGGGTCCCCCGCGTCGCGCAGGTTCTCGAACTTGACGCCCTTAACGACCCGGCCTTCCTTCACGTCGAGGCAAGGGATGATTCGCTTGGCTAACATTTAAAACCTCGAAGTTCGGGTTTCAGCCATCAGCTGACAGTTGACGGCTTTTACTTCTTCTTTTTTGCACGGGGTTGCAGCGGCTCTTTCGCGATCTTGATGGCCTGCTTTAAATCAATCTTCCCCGTGTAGAGCGCCTTGCCGATGATGACCGAGGTGATGCCGTATTTTTCAAGCCGTTTGGCGTGTTCAATGTCCTTGTAGCCCGACATTCCGCCGGAAGCGATGACGGGAATCTTAACCGCCCTTGCCAATTCCTTGGTGCTCTTGAAATTGGGGCCTTCCAGCATGCCGTCCCTTTGGATATCGGTGAAAATAATCTGCCCCACACCCAGATCCGCCATTTCTTTGGCCAAGTCCACCGCGTTGATCTTAGTGACCTGCTTCCAACCCTTGATGGCGACCATGCCCTTCTTGGCGTCAATGCCCGCGATAATGGACTTGCCGTATTCCTTCACCGCGTCCCGCACGAAATCCTTGTTTTGAACCGCTGAAGTTCCCAAAATGACAAAATCCACGCCGATGGAAAGAACCTTCTCAATGGTTTTCAAATCGCGGATACCGCCGCCCACCTGAACCTTTAAATCGGTGGCTTTAATGATCTCTTTCACGTAATCCAAGTTAGCCAATTTACCGGAAAAAGCCCCGTCCAAATCGATGACGTGCAGGCGTTTGGCGCCCTTCAGTTTCCACAATTTCGCGACCGAAACGGGTTCCTGGGAATAAACCGTCTCATCGCGCAAGTCGCCTTGCACCAGGCGCACGCAGCGGCCCTTTCGGATGTCAATCGCCGGTATGACGTACATAAAGCTCCTAAAAGTTTTTACCACCAAGACCACCAAGAAAAGCGAAACAAAATATTCCTTTTTAAAATTAACCCTCTTTAAATCTTTTGCCGTTCTTGGTGCATTTGGTGACCTTGGTGGTCAATTTTTGTTTACTAAATCCTTAAAATTCTCGTAAATCTTCAGACCCGCGGCCTGGCTCTTTTCCGGGTGAAACTGGGTGCCAAACACATTCTTCTCTCTGACCATACAGGTGAAATCCACACCATAAGAACATTCGGCGGCCACGATGGCTTTGTTTTCCGGCACGACATAATAGGAGTGGAGAAAATAAAGATATTCCCCCTCGGCGATCCCCTTCAGCAGGGGATTGTCCTTTTGCTTGATCTGAACCTGGTTCCAACCCATGTGAGGAACCTTCTGGCCTTCGGCGAATTTCTTCACCCGGCCGGGGAAAATACCAAGTCCTTTGGAAATGCCGAATTCCTCGCTTTCGGCGAAAAGCATTTGAAGCCCCACGCAGACGCCGAGAAATGGCTTGCCCGAAGCGATGTAATCTTTGATGGCCTTGGCCAATTCGGAGCGGTGCATGGCGTCCATCGAGTCCTTGAAGGCTCCGACCCCGGGCAAAACAACCCCATCGGAATTCGCCACATCTTTCCATTCGGACGAAACCCTGGTTTCGGCTCCGACCTTTTCAAAGGCCTTAGCCACGCTGTGTAAATTGCCGACTCCGTAATCAACTACCGTTATCATAAAGCCCCTCAAGAAAGTTTAACCACCAAGGTCACCAAGGGCACCAAGAGCAACGAAACATTTGATCGAATCTTTAACAAAATAAATTCTTAAGCTTTTCTTGGTGAACTTGGTGACCTTGGTGGTTCAATCGGTTTAAAGATTGCCTTTTGTTGACGGAACACCCTTCACCTTGGCATCCAGCGCCACCGCCATTTTCAAAGCCCTGGCGAAGCTCTTGAAGGCCGCCTCGACAATGTGATGGCTGTTGCGGCCGTGGATCTTTTCCAGGTGCAGGTTGAACTTGCCGTTATCGGTGGCGGCCTTGAAAAAGTCCTCCACCAATTCGGTGTCGAAATTGCCAATACGCTTCTTGACGTTCAAGTCCAGGGCGTAGTTCATCGAGTTGCGTCCACTTAAATCCACAACGCAACGCACCAAGGCCTCATCCAGGGGAACAAAAAAGAACCCAAAACGGCTGATACCCTTTTTGTCGCCTAGCGCCTTGTCCAAGGCCAGTCCCAGGCAAATGCCGATATCCTCCACCGTGTGATGGTCGTCGATATGGGTGTCGCCTTTGGCGTTTACGGTTAAATCAAATCCGCTGTGCTTGCCCAGGGCTTCCAGCATGTGGGAAAGAAAAGGCACGGGGGTTTTGATATTCGCCACGCCCGAACCGTCCAGATTCAACGTCAGGGTGATTTGAGTTTCTTTAGTTTTGCGGTTGATGGTGGCGGTGCGTTTCATAAAATCCCCTATTGAATTCCAGACTGTAGGGGCGACATTCACTCGCCTCGGCATAGCCTTGGCGAAGCCGGGTGGCGCCCTGGGTGTGATGAATCACCCCCTACAAAAGTCGTTTCAACTCCGCTAAAAGCTTGCCGTTTTGTTCCGGCGTTCCCACCGTGATCCTCAAGGAATCCTTAAGCCTCGGATGGGAGAAGTATCTTACCAAAAGGCGCTTTTTTTTGAGATTTTTGTAAAGCGCCTCCGCGCCGGGCTTTCCCGCCCTTGTCGCTAAAAGGAAATTAGCCTGGCTGTCCGGCACATAAAAACCCATATTTCGCAGGTCCTCGCCCAAACTGTTCCGGTCGAACCGGATTTTTTTTACTTTGTCATTCATGTCTTTCAATCCCGAAGGACTCAAAGCCGCGGCCGCCACGGCTTGGGTCACGCGGTTGACGTTGTAGGAATCTTTGACCTTCATCAATTGCTCAATGACTGAAGGGTGGGCCAGGGTGAATCCCAACCTCACTCCCGCCAGTGAAAAGGACTTGGACATGGTGCGGAGTAGAAGAACATTTGGACAAGCCTTGGCGATCTCGAGACAGTTTTTATCGGCAAAATCCACGTAAGCCTCGTCAATCAAAACTAACCCCTTGGCTTTTTTGCAAAAGGATTTCATTTCAGCTACGGTAAAACAATTCCCCACCGGCGGATTGGGATAACCCCAAAGGGTCAGCCGGGCGTTGGTTGAGAATTTTTTAAAATCCAAAGACCAATCCGCGTTTAACTTAACTTCTTTCACCCGGGCTTCCCGAATTTGAGCCAGAACAGGGTAAAGGCTGTAGGTAATATCCGGATATTGAACGAGATCGCCCTTGCCCAGGGCCGTGTTAAAAAGGAGGGAAAGGATTTCATCCGAACCGTTCCCCACCAAAATGCCCTCCACCGGCCAGCGGTAAACTTTGGAAAGGGCTTGGCGCAAGGTGTCAGCGGTGGGTTCAGGGTAAAGACGAAGACGGACATCCGCCGCGCCCCGAACCGCCTTTAGGACTGACGCCGAGGGCGGATAAGGATTCTCATTGGTGTTGAGTTTGATAGTAGAAAGGTTTTTGGGCTGTTCCCCGGGCTGATAGCCCTTCATCTTGAGAACCGCCGGCCGGAACCAGTTTTTAAGTTTGGATTTCATGATGTGCTAGATGCTCCAGTGAGTTATTTCCCATTTTTTAGATAAAGGGAATTATTTTCTACCCAATCTGAACATCACGCTTTGGGCGTGGGCTCCCAAGCCTTCTTCGTTAGCGAAATCCACTGTGGCTTTGCCGAGAGCCTTAAGGCCCGGTCGTTTCATTTCCAGCATGTTCGTGCGTTTAAGAAAGTCGAATACGGAAAGACCCGAAGAATAACGGGCCGTCCCACCCGTGGGCAAAACGTGGTTGGTGCCCGCGGTGTAGTCGCCAAAGGCTTCCGCCGTGTTGGGGCCGATAAAGATGGCGCCCGCGTGGCGTAAATCGGACAGCCAGGCGCTCGCGTCCTGGGTGAGAATTTCCAAATGTTCCGGCGCGAAGCGGTTGGAAAATTCCTGGGCTTGTTTGAGGTTTTTCACCAGGATGACGGCGCCGCGGCTTCGGATGGAATCATCGGCAATTTGCCGGCGCTCTAGAAGTTCCAATTGCAATTCCACTTCTTGTGCGACTTCCTTGGCGTATTTGGCTGAATAGGTCGCGAGCAAGGGCATGGCCATTTCATCGTGCTCGGCCTGGGCCAAAAGATCCGCCGCGGCCCAAGCGGCCGGAACGGTTCCGTCACCGAGAATGAGGACTTCGCTCGGCCCAGGAAAACCGTCAATGCCCACCTGCCCGAAAACTTTGCGCTTGGCCAAGGCCACGAAAAGATTGCCAGGACCTGTGATTTTATCCACGCCTGGAACGGACTTGGTGCCGTAAGCCAGGGCCGCGACAGCCTGAGCCCCGCCGATTTTGAGGATCACATCGGCTCCCGAGAAATAAGCGGCGGCCAAGACCGTTGGATTCACCTTGCCGTCTTTTTTAACCGGTGTGACAACGACCACCTGCTTCACGCCCGCCACCTTGGCGGGAATCACGTTCATGATCACCGAGGAAGGATAAGAAGCCAGCCCGCCCGGCACGTAAAGGCCCACCCGGTCCAGTGGCGTCCAACGCTGTCCCACGGACATTTGGGGGCCATGGTGAAACCAGCGGGACGGCTTTTCCTTGGTGTGAAAGGCGCGCACGTTTCGAATCGCCGTCCGGATCGCCACTTCTAAAGGAAATTCCAGGTGATCGAGAGCCTTTTGAATTTCAGCTTTGGTAACTCGGATATTTTTTGTGTTGGCGGCAAAGCCGTCGAATTTTCGGCAGTAGGAGAAGAGGGCGGCATCGCCCTTGCGACGCACATCGTCCACAATGCGGTCCACGGCCTGCTCCGGCGTCAGGTTCCGGCCAAAAACCTTCTGAGTGAGGGACGCGCGGCTTCCCACGCCTTTAAGCTCTAGCAGGGGTTCCCGGCGGATGAGCTTTTCCACCAGCTTGCGGTCTTTAGAATGGGAGTAATTTAAAATTCTCATTTATTCGTTTCCTTGAATTGTTGCCAAGCCCGGACCCTCATATACACACCCATTAAATTATAAACGATGATTCCGGCAATTCCGGCGCCAAACCACGACCTGTCCAGCCCTCCGGTAAATAACAAAATAAAGGCCGTCAAATCAACAAGAACCAGTTTGGCGCACCACCAGATGAAATCCCGGTAAAACTTTTGGGCTTCCGTATCCTTGCCTTCGACCGGCTTGAAAAAAGCATAGCGCACGATAAGCCCTAAGATCACCACCGTCATGACCCCTGAGAGGATAATGGATAATCCGATCATATTGTGCGGCGGAGGATTCATCTCAATTCACCCGGGAGATATCAGCGCCGAGGACCGAAAGCTTTTCCTCAATTTTTTCATAGCCCCGGTCCAGGTGGTAGATGCGCTGAACCAGCGTTTCGCCCTCGGCCACCAACCCCGCCAGGATCAAGGCCGCGCTGGCCCGAAGGTCCGAGGCCATCACCGGCGCGCCGGTCAACTTGGCAACGCCTTTCACCACCGCGTGGCTGCGGTCGATGGTGATATCCGCGCCCATGCGGTTCATCTCAAAAACATGCATGAAGCGGTTTTCCCAAATGGTTTCGGTCACGATGCTGATGCCGGGCACGATGGCGAGCAGGGCCATGATCTGCGCCTGCATATCCGTCGGAAACCCCGGGTAGGGCAGGATCATCACGTCCGCAGGTTTGTAATTTCCGTTTCCCTTCACCCTTATTCCACCCGGTTCCGCTTCAACGCTCACTCCAATTTGCCGGAGCTTTTCGGTCACGGAAGTTAAATGCCCCGTCTTGGCGTTTTTCAGAAGTACGTCGCCGCGGGTCACGGCCGCGGCCACCATAAAGGTTCCCGCTTCCACTCGGTCCGGGATCACGGAATATTCCACACCCTTCAATATCTTTTTACCCGTGATCACCAGCCGGGAAGTCCCCACACCCTCGATCGAGGCTCCCATCGCGTTGAGAAAATTAACGAGTTCCTCCACCTCCGGCTCAATCGAGGCCGATTCAATAACCGTCGTTCCTTCCGCGGCGGTAGCGGCCAGAAGCACGTTAACCGTAGCCCCAAGACTGGGGCCGTGAGGCCCGGCCAAATAAATCGTCGCGCCTTTTAATTTGGACGCTTTGGCATGCACAAATCCATGTTCAATAGTGACTTTGGCGCCCAACTGCTCGACGCCTTTTAAATGAAGATCGATGGGCCTGGCTCCAATGGCGCAGCCGCCCGGCAGGGAAACTTTTGCCTCGCCTTGGCGTGCCAAACAGGCCCCTAAGGAGTAAATGGACGCGCGCATGGTCTTGACCAGTTCATAAGGAGCCTCAAATTTGTTAAAGCCAGCGGGGTCAATCTTGAGCTGGTGGTCTTCCATCACCGCCTTAGAGCCCAGCTTGCGGAGAACTTCCGCCATGGTTTTGATGTCATTGAGCAAGGGAACATTTTTGAGGATCGAAGGTGATTCCCCCAAGAGGGCCGCGGTCATCACCGGCAGGGTGGCGTTTTTGGAGCCGCTGATGGAGACCTCGCCCTTGAGGACTTTGCCGCCCCGGACCGAAATTTTTTGCACGAAAACCCCCAAGCCAGAATTGGAACCACAGAGTTACACAGAGTGAACAGAGTAAGGCATGACGATTCTACTTAAAAACAAAAAGAGATAAAGCCTTACTCCGCGTTTAAATTATTCCATTAAAAACAAAAAGCCGCCCGAAGGCGGCCTTTTGGAACGAAAATAAAAGAAGCAGGGCATAAGCCGAATTTTGTAGATGTGATCATTTCTCTCGCGGGAACCGTTACCGGCCCCGTCCTTGCGATCTTACCCGAAGGCCCCCTTTTCCGGATTGGAAAAGAGTGAGGCGGACCGCCTCGAAGCCTCCCTATTTGATCTTGCTCCGGATGGGGTTTGCCTTGCCGCTTTGATCGCTCAAAGCGCGGTGGGCTCTTACCCCACCATTTCACCCTTACCCCTGAGCGCTTTAGGCGCCTTGAGGCGGTATATTTTCTGTGGCACTTTCCTTCACCCCCCTTGCGGGGAGCGACTGGGCGTTACCCAGCATCCTGTCCTTCGGAGTTCGGACTTTCCTCAACCGGGCCCCAAAAGGAACCGATCGCGATCACAGACCTGCTTCCAAGGGGCATGATAGAGGGATTGGGGGGCAAAATCCAGCAGGTAAGGCATTGAACCACCAAGGGCACCAAGAAAACCAAACAAAACCAAAGATTTTTCCGTTCTTAGTGAACTTGGTGACCTTAGTGGTGAAATATCTTTTGTTTATTTTTCGAAATGATCATCAATCCCCTGGTTCGCCAATTCGTCCGCCCGCTTGTTAAATTCCCGCAGGACATGGGTGAATCCCGTCACTTTCAAGTGAGCCATGTATTCCTTCGCCTTTTGGTGGAGGGGAATCATGTTGGGATGCTTCACCTTATATTGGCCCGACAATTGGCGGATCATCAATTGGCTGTCCGCCAGAATTTCCAAGGGCGAGCATTTTTTCTTCACGCAGTAATCCAGGGCCTCAAGGAGTGCCTCGTACTCGGCCACATTGTTGGTCGTTGTTCCAATAAATTTTGAAATTTCATGGATGGTCTTGCCATCCTTGAGAACAACCGCCCCGATTCCCGAGGGACCCGGATTGCCCCGGCAGGCGCCGTCGCTGTAAATTTGGTAGGACATTCATTCCTCTGTGTATCTATATTCACCGGGAAAAATTTAAAAAGCTTCCCGGCGGCCAAGTTTTTCGGAACAACCTCCAAAAGCGCAACCCTTTTGACCGTTCACAGGTTAATGGTAAGTAAATTCCCGACAAGTCTCCATCAAATTTGTCGTTTCCACCCGGCTTCCCAAACTAATTTATTTAAAAAATTTGCGGGCATGTTTTTTTCGGAATATGATAGCGGCTAGGAGATTGATCCATGCCCTACACCACCGATTTCAGCGATCTCGGCATCCAGCAAATCCTCGACCAGGAGTTGGTGGAAGTCCACTTCCAGCCCCTCTTTTCTATCCGCGAGAAAAAAATCATTGGCTTCGAGGGTCTTTCCCGGGGCATCCATCCTCCCACTGGAAAATTGATACCACCCCTCCCGCTTCTCAAGATGGCCAAGGACGCCGGACTGACTCTGGAATTGGACCGCCTCTTCCGAAAGAAAATCATGGAAAGCTTCCAAAAATTCTGTCCCCAGCCCCACGACCTCATCCTCAGCCTCAACTTCGAAACTTCCATTATCGACAAGGAAATTGGAACCCTTCACCTCATCCACCTTTGCCAACAGCTTAAGCTGAACCCCTCGAATATCGTCATCGAAATTCTTGAGTCCAAGGTCAAGAACGTCGATGGGCTGGAGAAATTTGTCCATATCCACCGCGAGCACGGCTTCCTCATCGCCCTCGACGACGTTGGCAAGGGGCACTCCAACTTTGACCGGATCCCCATCATTCAGCCCGACGTCATCAAGATCGACCGCTCGTTGGTGACCAACATCCAGGAAGATTACTACCGCCAGGAAATTTTCAAATCCCTGGTGCACCTTTCCCAAAAAATCGGAGCCCTGTGCCTGGCGGAAGGGGTTGAAACCGAGGCCGAAAGCTTGACCTGCCTGGAACTGGGCGCGGACCTCTTGCAAGGATTTTATTTTTCACAACCCCAGGAACCCAGCACCAGTTTCGTGGATCAAAGTACGGGAAAAATTGACCCCATCGCGGACAAGTTTCGGAAACACATGGTGGACAAAATCAACATTCGGAAAATCCAACATGAACGGTACGGGCTTCTGGTTGAAAACTTGGTGATGGAATTCTCGGAAACCAACGCGGAAGAAATGGACAGCAAGGTCTCGCAGGAGCTTTTGAATCATCCCGTCGCGAAGGCTATTTACGTCCTGGATGAAACGGGCCTCCAGGCAACCGTCATGTCCTGCAAGACGGACCACCACCAGCGCCAAGGCATTTTCCGCCTTCCCCACAAGGGAACCGACTATTCCCTTCGGGATTATTACTATGCCTTGATGGAGCCCGGGTTCCAGCGCAAAACCTTTACCAGCGAGCCCTACATTTCACCCGCCACGGGTCTTTTTTGCCTGACCATCTCCGCCCAATTCAAAAGCAAGGACGGTAAAAAACTGATTCTTTGCGTGGATGTGGTGCCGACCTA
>CAZHFP010000085.1:4926-11789 GCA_964531065.1 uncultured bacterium | reverse complement strand
TTCTCCACATCGAACTCGGCGTTCTGCAGGAGCTTCAGGATGATGTTCTCCACGTCCTCGCCCACATAGCCCGCTTCCGTCAAAGTAGTGGCATCGGCCACGGCGAAAGGAACATCCAAAATTTTGGCCAAAGTTTGGGCCAGCAAGGTCTTCCCCACTCCCGTGGGACCCACCAAGAGTACGTTGCTTTTTTGTAATTCCACGTCATGGGGGCCGGACTTGACCACCAAGCGTTTGTAATGATTATGAACCGCCACGGACAGGGTCTTTTTGGCTTTCTCCTGGCCGATGACGTACTCATCCAAAATCTCTTTGATATCGACCGGTTTGGGGATAGTGAGTTTGGGCTTGGACGGACCTTTCGATTCGCCTTTATCCTCTTCTTTTAAGATGTCGTTGCAAAGGGCCACGCACTCGTTGCAGATATAGACCGTGGGGCCCGCCACGAGTTTCTTCACCTCATCCTGCGTCTTACCGCAGAAAGAGCATCTTAAAAATGAGTTTTTCTCTTTATCGCCAGCCATTAAAACCCGTCCTTTGTCGTTCGTCCTTCGTCGTCCGCTAAAACCAATAACCAACTAAAAAATATTCACTTCATTTTGTCCATTGCCGTCCGTTTCAGTCTTTTCCTTGCGGACAACTGACGACGGACAGCGAACGACGGTCTCCTTACTTTTTCTTCGGCTCCGCCCTCTTCGTCAAAACCTCGTCGATCAGGCCATAGTCCTTGGCTTCCTCGGCGGACATGAAAAAATCGCGCTCAACATCCGCTTCGATCTTCTTCAGAGGCTGGCCAGTATGGTGAACCAAGATATGATTCAGTTTTTCGCGGACCTTTAAGATTTCACGCGCTTGGATCTCGATATCCGTGGCCTGTCCCTGGGCTCCGCCGGAAGGCTGGTGGATCATGATGCGGGCGTTCGGCAGGGCGTATCTTTTGCCCTTGGCCCCGGCGGTTAACAGCAGGGCCCCCATGCTGGCGGCCTGTCCCACGCAGATCGTGGAAACGGGAGCCCTCATAAATTGAATCGTGTCGTAAATGGCCAAGCCCGACGTCACAACGCCTCCGGGGCTGTTGATGTAAAGGTTGATGTCTTTATCAGGATCGTCCGATTCCAAAAAAAGGAGTTGGGCGATGATCGCGTTGGCCACGTCATCATTGACCGGCGTGCCCAAAATGACTATACGGTCCTTTAATAGGCGGGAATAGATGTCATAGGACCTTTCCCCGCGGTTCGTTTGTTCAACCACAATTGGAATCAAAGCCATAATTGCCTCCAGATTTTTATCAAAACCATTTCACCACCAAGGTCACCAATAAATCCTAAATCCTTTTCATCCCTAGTTTCCTCTTTTTTGCCGTTCTTGGTGAACTTGGTGACCTTCGTGGTTCAAAATTATTTTTTTACGCAGCTTCAATCTTCGCTTGGTCAATCAAGTAATCCAAAGTCTTCTCATATTGGATCCACTCTTTGATCGATTCCAAGTTTCCCTGCTGGGCCAAGTACCGCTTCACCGCGTCCACCGGCTGATTGACGTTTTGCGATATCTTTTGGGCGTAGGCGTCAAAATCCTTGTCGTCGCACTTGATATTTTCTGCCGTTGCTATTTTTTCAGCGATCAAGGCCATGTGGACGTTTTTCTCGGCCACCGGGCGGAGCTTCTCGACAAAATCTTTCTTCTGCTCCTCCGACAATTTGTTGACGTCAATCCCCTGGTTCTTCAAACGTTCCACGCCCTGCTGAACCAAACGCTGCTGCTCCATGTTGATCAGCGAAACCGGTATATCAAAGGAGTGGTCGGCGATCAATTTCGCGCCGATCTGTTCGATCATCTTGGACCTTTGTTCCGCTTCCTTGTGGGCCTTGATTTGAGACTCCAGCTTCTCGCGGAGTTCCTTCACTGTTTCGCTCTGCCCCACTTTTTTGGCGAAGTCATTGTCCACCACCGGAAGTTTCTTTTCCTTGAGTTCCTGCAGGGTTACGGTGAACTCGGCTTCCTTGCCGGCGACGTCCTTCTTGCCGTAATCGGCGGGAAAGGTCATCTTAAACGTCTTCGTCTCGGCCTTCTTCATACCAATAAGGTTTGACTCAAAGTCTTTCAAGAGGCCCTGGGTGCCTAACAAAACGGGATAGCGGACGGCCTTGCCGCCCTCGAAAGCCTTGCCGTCGATTTTCCCCTCAAAGTCAATAACCACCAGGTCGTCATTCTTGGCCGGGCGGTCCTCCACCAGAATAAATTCCGCCATCTGATCCTTCAAACCCTCCAGGGCCTTATCCACTTCATCTTCCTTCACATTCGTGTCTTCCTTCTTTAATTTCAAGCCCTTGTAGTCTTTTAACTTGAATTCGGGTTTTATCTCCACGGTCGCCACGAATTTCATGGGGGCGCCCTCCTCAAATTGGAGGTGGGTGATTTGGGGCTGGGCCACGGGATCGATTTTGTTGTCGATTAAGGCCGTTCGGAAAAACTCGGGCAATTGGTGCTGAACCATTTCTTCCCGGACGTTGGATTTATATTGCTTCTTGATCACATCCAAAGGCGCCTTGCCCTTGCGGAAGCCCGGCAACTTGGCCTCGCGTGAAATGCGCTGGTAAATGTCATTGACCTTGTCCTGAACCGTTTCGGCCGGAACCTCAACGTGGACTTCCTTGGTGCATCCCGAGACGTCGCTCACACTGACTTTCACGATGTTCCTCTTTCTCAATCTATTGATAAAACATGATCAGTTGATCAGTGGACAGTTGACCGCATTTTCACGGTTTTTAATAACTCAACTGCTCTAATGTTCAACCGTTCAAATGCTCTATTTTTTCCCTTTGGGAAAAAATGGTGCGAGGGGGGGGAGTTGAACCCCCACGGGTTACCCCGCCAGAACCTAAATCTGGTGCGTCTGCCAATTTCGCCACCCTCGCGCCTAATACTCAGTTATAAAAAATTTTACCTTATTTAACTTAAAGCAGGGGTGAGGCAAAACAGCTTTTTCCCGCAAAAGAGGCCCTAGTTTAGCCATGCCCCCAACCCAGGTCAATTTAACCGCCCAAGATTTTCAGGCTCCCCACTGATAAATAAGGGCTTAACGGAATGATAAAAAGTCCATAAAACGGACTTTTTGTTTCTTTGTCCCGAATCACCCCTTGAAAAACAAGGGGTTTAAGACGATCCGCTCCTAACCCATGGCCGTTGACAGAGTGGAAAGGATATTTAGCCACTCTGTTAATCCAATCCAAATAGAGAATATCGCCCTTTTCCATTAGATTACCTTCATGGAACTATCCAATATTAAAGAAGTCGACCTAGCCATCATCGGCGGCGGCATCAACGGCGCGGGACTGGCGGCCCAGGCGGCCGGGGCGGGACTGTCCGTGGTCCTGTTTGAAAAAGGCGATTTCGCTTCGGGGACTTCGAGCAAATCCACCAAACTGATTCACGGCGGCATCCGCTACCTAGAGCAAGCCCGGTTCGGTTTGGTTTTCGAGGCTCTCCATGAAAGACACCACCTGTTGGAAATGGCCCCGCATCTAGTCCACCCCATTCCTTTCTTGCTTCCCTGTTATCAAGGTGACCAGCGTCCGTCCTGGATGCTCAAAATAGGGTTATGGCTTTACGACCTGCTTGCCGGATCCAAAAATATCGCCCGCCACGAGTGGTTTTCTCCCGCCCAGGCCCTGGCCAAGGCTCCCGATTTAAATTCCACGGGGTTGAAGGGATGCGGCCTTTATTACGACGCCCAGGTGAACGACGCCCGTTTAGTTCTGGAAAACATCTTGGCCGCGGAAAAAGCCGGTGCCGCCTGCTTCAATTATTGTTCGGTTAACCAACTGGCCCAAGAAGAGGACGGCGTCCGCCTTTTTTACCAGGACCAGCGCACGAGCGAAAGCGGAGTGGTCAAGGCCAAGTGTCTGGTCAACGCTTCCGGCCCCTGGGCCAATCAAACCGCCAAGCTGTTATCCGAAAATGTTTTAAATCTGGTCCGCCCCACCCGCGGGACCCATATCGTGGTCCCCCAAATCCTTTTCCCTAACGCGGTGTTGATCACGACCCAAAAGGATCACCGGGTTATCTTTATCATTCCCTGGCGGGGCTCCAGCCTCGTCGGCACCACTGATTTGGATGATCCCGAAAACCCCGATAAGGTGAAACCCACCGAGGACGAGATTCAATACCTGCTGACGGAGGCCTCCCGAATTTTTCCCGGACTCAACTGGAATCGAAACCAAGTGCTTTCGGCTTTTGCCGGGCTCCGGCCCCTGGCTTGGTCCGATGGCGGCCACGCCTCTTCCGTTTCCCGGGAAGATAAAATTCACCAGGAAGGACTGGTCTTAACCATTGTCGGCGGAAAACTTACGACCTATTACGCTATGGCGGAAAAAGCCCTGAAACAGGTTTTAAAAACACTTTCAAAAAAACCCATCTCCAACAACCGTCAAACCCTTCCCGGGACCCCTTCGATCCCATGGGACTTATTTATCCGGGTCGAAATTCCAAAATGGGTCCGGCTTTATGGAATCAAAGAATCCCAAGCCCTTCACCTCGCCCGGTTGTACGGCCAAAGAACCGTGGAAGTCCTCGCGCTTTTAGAAGGGGCCGGCCTCAAAGAATCCCTTCACCCCGAACGCCCGGAAATGTTAGCCCAAGTCAAGTTCGCCGTGGAGCAAGAAAAAGCCCGCCACCTAGAGGACGTGATGTTACGGAGACTGGAGATTGGGTACAGCGCCCAAAGATGGGGCTCCGCTTCCGAAAAGGCCTCTCGGTTGATGGCTGGACTTTTAAATTGGGATGAGGCCCAGCGGCAAGCGGAATTGGACCAGTACAAAAAAGCCCTGTACCCACAGCCTTAAAATTGTGTTTCGAAAACGAATCATGGTTCTAATTGAATCCGCAGGTTTGAGATTTGAATCCTTGTAGAGGCGTGATTCATCATGCCCAGGGCGCCATGAATGTCGCCCCTACATCTGGATTCACGCAAACCAGCCCCTCACAAACTCCCCCAACTCTTGACGGGGTACTTTGAAAATCGTAAGTTAACCTGTCTTTGAATGAAGAAACTAAGATCAAACCAGAGGAGTTTCCCGTGGAAAAAGTCATCATCATCGGCTCCGGTCCCGCCGGTTATACGGCCGCCCTTTACGCTTCCCGCTCCAACTTGAATCCCCTTTTGATTGACGGACCCCAACCCGGCGGCCAGTTGACCACAACGACCCTGGTTGAAAATTTTCCCGGGTTCCCCGAAGGGATCATGGGGCCGGACTTGATGGAAAACATGAAAAAACAAGCGGCCCATTTCGGCACCCGATACAAGACGGGCTTAGTGACGAAAGTCGACTTTTCCAAACGCCCTTTTAAGTTATGGGTCGACGAGACGGAATTAATGGAAGCCGAGTCCATCATTATCTCCACCGGAGCCTCCGCTAAATATGGAGGCGTTCCCCGGGAGATGGAATTGGTGGGGCACGGTGTTTCCGCCTGCGCCACTTGCGATGGTTTTTTCTTCAAGAACCAGGAAATTGCCGTGGTCGGCGGTGGAGACTCCGCCATGGAAGAGGCCAACTTTTTGACCAAGTTCGGCAAAAGCGTCACGCTTATTCACCGCCGGGAAGAGTTCCGCGCCTCCAAGATCATGCTGGAAAGGGCCAAGGCCAATCCCAAAATCAAATGGATGACCAACAGCGCCATTACGGAGCTCATCGGCGAAAAAGAATTGACCGGGATTAAAATCAAAAATCTGAAAACCAATGAGGAAAAATCCCATCCCTTCACCGGGCTTTTTTTCGCCATCGGCCATACGCCCAACACCGCGATATTTAAGGGACAACTTGACATGGACGAAGTGGGATACCTGAAGCTTCCCCACCCGCCCCATACCATCACCAACATCCCCGGGGTTTTCGCCGCGGGTGACGTGGCCGATCATTACTACCGCCAGGCTATTTCCGCCGCGGGCATGGGCTGCATGGCCGCCATCGAAGCCGAAAGATGGCTTTCCGAACAGGGAAAATAAGCCAATCGATCAGGCAGTAAGCTCGGCGAGAATTTTATCAAAGGTTTCTTGTGATTGGGCGCCCGAAACGGCGGACTTGCCGTTGAACACAAAGAAGGGCACTCCTGTGATGCCCAGGTTGTAGGCCTTTTCTTCCAAGGCACGAACTTCTTCGGTTCCCGTTTCACCCTCTAGAAGCTTTTCTACTTTTGCCCGGTTCAATCCCGCTGAAGCGGCGGCGTCGGCCAGTACTTTCTTATCCCCTAAATCCCTGGCCTCGGTGAAATAGGCGGAAAAAAGCGCCTCCACCACCTTCGCTTGAACGCCTTCTTTTTCCGCCAGCCAAATGACCCGGTGGGCGTTGAAGGTGTTTGGTATTTTTTGCCGGCTTTCAAAGTCGTAATGGATCCCCGCCTCTTTTCCCATTTGTTCCAAACGATGGTGGGCCGAATGGATGGAGCCGCCGTATTTATCCTCTAAATACTTCTTGCGGTCCACTCCCTCCAGCGGAGTCGAGGGATTTAACTCGAAGGGAAGGTAGCTGATTTCAACCTCGGTTTTTTTCCCGAGAGCTTGGACGGATTCTTCCAGCCTTCTTTTCCCCAGGAAGCACCAGGGGCATATCACGTCGGAATAAATTTCAATTTTAACCGCCATCGCCGCACTCCCGTTTAAGCCTTATCGCATTTGACTAAAAAAGCAATGTTAACCACAAAGGTCACAAAGTTCACCAAGAATGAAAATGAAGACGGCATTAACCTGCATATAAAACATTTTTCGTCTCACGCTGTTTTTGGTGAGCTTGGTGAGCTTGGTGAGCTTGGTGACCTTGGTGACCTTGGTGGTGAAAAAGGTTGTAACATGACTTTTAGTATTTTGGCCG
>CAZHFP010000085.1:1925-4826 GCA_964531065.1 uncultured bacterium | reverse complement strand
CTTGGTGACCTTGGTGGTGAAAAAGGTTGTAACATGACTTTTAGTATTTTGGCCGCGGGAATACAAGGGCCCGCCCCCATAAAAAAAGCCGCGCTGGAAATCCAGCGCGGCTTAGAAATTTTATTTTAAACGGCTAATTTCAGCTGTATTTGCCCGTTGGCATCTTGACTTTCCGAGGGGCGGGCATTTTATCAAAAATCACGCCCTGTTTGGTGGCGCCTGCGCCGAAAGTGGTCAGGCCGTTCTTCATGCAAAACTCCCGTTCACTGTACTGCAGGTATTCCCAATCCCGCGCCGCGGAGGCCCGATGGCCGCAGGTCACGCAGACATAATCAAATTCCACCTGAATTTTTCCCTTATTCTTCTGGTCCAAAATCCTGCAATCGGTCATCCGAACGTGCTCACGGCACTCGCCGCAAAAGATAGATTCCGGATATTTAACTTGTTTCATGAAACAACTCCTGTGAACGAAGAAGGCTTTTGATGGGCCGGGTGAATGGATGGTTGGACGATGATGTTCGGCAATTGCCGGATAGGTATCATGCTCTTAAAAATGAAAAAAACCAAGAGGTTTCAAAGACTGGGCCTTTCCAGCCGAATTTAAGGTGAATTCTATTGGTTTTATGGGGAGCCGTTTGGAAAAATAACCTGGCTGAAAAACACTTATCCAACGGCCCATCCCCGTGATTCTTTCCGGATATTTTAGGGTTTGGTTTTGGAAGTTTTAGCGCCGGTATAAATAGCTTTAAAAGCCAGGTCCTTGGCTATAGCCGGCAGGGAAAATGCGGCTCTTCCACCATTTACCTTGAACCGCTTTTCACTCAGCTTGATTCCCTTTTCCGTATCCCACCATTGCATTTCCCAAGAGCCATCCTGTTTCAATCCGTTCAAGTGAAGAACCGCCCCCTTGATGGAAGGATTTTCCGGACTGGAATAGGTGAAGGATTTCGATTGAATCCGGCCCAGAACCTTGCCGGTTCCATTCAAGGCGTTGCATCTTAACGCGCCCACATAGTTGGAAACAGCGTAGGAAACAACCTGCACCCAGTCCTGACCCGTGCTGTCCACGAACAAATCATGGGGGCCCTTGGGAACAGCCACTTCATAAACCCCGTTCGCGGTGGCAGGGGCGTTTTGAACCTCGGTGGCTTTTCCATCCATCGTGATGGTTAGGTTGTTCTGGCCCCAGGAAGAAATATTCCCCAGTTTCACACGGAATTTACAGGCTTGGGCTGCCTCTAGGTGAAAGGTCGGTGGATTGCGGAATTCCGCCTTGGCGGCGCTGTAAACATAACCTGTCAAGTTTGATTCCGAGGGAACGAGCGAACCATCCTTGCCGATGGTAAAAAGATTTTGCGGCGCTTTTAAACCCCAATCGCTGCGGCCAGGCGAAACGGAGAAATCCGCCATCGCGGGAGTGGAAACCTCAAAGGCCGCCGGTTCATACCGGCGCCGGTCCAAATCCTCCCCCGCCACGAAAGCGGCGATTCCTTTCCAGCGGTAATAGAGGTTGTTCGGTTCCACGAAACTATCCCACCACCAGGGGAATCCTCCGCCGGCGGCTTTCGCCGTGAGGGACCCCCAGTTGGTGTTGTGAATGAAAATACCCGTTGGGTCTACCTTGCCCTCGGAACCGCCCGCGCCCCCAATGCCCATTTCACCGATGGTAAAGGGCTTGCCGGGAACCTTGGCCCGCATTTGGGCGGTGAGGCTGCCCGCCAACTGGGCCATGTCCTGTCCGCCGTAATTGTGCTCCTGGGTGAATTGCATGCCAGCGTTCCAAACGTCTGCCGGCCACTTCAAGGCATGGGCATAGCTGGTGGTTACCAGATGATGGTAAGGATCAATGGATTTGAGATAGTCCCCCATCCCTTGATGAAATTGGGCGGAAGCCGTTACCGAAGCCGAGTAATTGTCGATCCATTCCATTTCATTGAACATTTCCCAAGATTGAAGGGAGGTGTAATGGGCGTACCGGGCGGTCAGGTACCTCCAATTGCGTTGAATATACATCTTGGCCTTTTCACTTGTCCAAAGTTCCTCAGGCTTGTCCATAAAACCGCCGAAGGGGTTGGCTTTTTTATTGTAGGGGTTGTCTTTCCAATTGGAGTCATTCGTTGTGGAAAATTTTCCGTGGTTGATAAGGCAGAGCATGACATAAACATTTTTCTGTTCGCAGAGGTTGAGGATGTAGTCCAATTCCCAAGCTTCTTTCAACCGGTCCAGGTAATTGCCCGGCAAGAGAGTTGTGGAAGGATAAGCATAGGCCCATTCATATTCGGTGTGCCAGCCGGCCTGCCAAACACGGATGTAATTACCGCCGTTTTCCGCTAAGGAGCCCACCCACTTGTCGTACTGGTACGTTCTTCCGTCCGAGGACCACCCCATATTTTCCCCCAAGGGAAAATAAGCGTCACCATTGTCAAAGGCGAAGTAATCGGGATCCTGTTTCGAGATACGGACAAACCCACGGTTGGAGGAGGGGTTCACGGTAAAGGTCCGCTCAGGAGATTTTGTAAGCCCCGACCCGTCCTTCGCGCTCAAGCTGTAGGACCAAATCCCCGCCTCGTCCGGAGCGAATCGGGCTTTCCAAACAAGGCTTCCCACTGGGGTCAGGGTTTGGCGGTTAAAATCACCGGTCCGTTGAAAATCCTGGTAAACAAACCCCTTCACCTGGCGTGTGATCCCGGCTGGCGACTTAAATTCCACCGTCACGTCAATCTCGGCCGGATCAAAAGGATTCTTGTAGGTTTGTCCCGGGTCAAAGGTTATCTCGAATTTTTCATACTTTCCGACAGGGCCGTTGTCCGTCACGGATTGCAGCGCCGCCGCGAACGATAAGGAACTTCCCAACCAAAAAACAGCCGTGATAAATAATTTTTTGAACACACCCACCTCGTT
>CAZHFP010000085.1:0-1825 GCA_964531065.1 uncultured bacterium | reverse complement strand
CATTGGCGCGGGGCCGAAGGATCATAGAGGTTGCAATTGCGGCAGCAGTGTAAATCCGCCCCGCACTTGGCGCAAACCTCCGAACGCCCGGGTTGGGCGCCGGGAACATTTTCCCAAGCCTGCCCGCAAGCGTGGCAACTTTTCAAAGCCGGTTCCTCATTTTTCCATTATGACAAGGGCGGGAGATTCCTTAAACAGAAAAGGCGGCCCGGGGGGCCGCCTTTTCTTGCTCTTCGAAGAGCCTGCCTTCTCTTTTCTAAAAAACTGAAATTTGCTGAAGGTATTGAGTGTTAATATCCACACAAAGAATATTGATTTTCCCATCCAGGTCCTTAAAGAGTCGCGCGAAGGTAACACAGGCATTTCCGGTGGCCAAGGATAAGTAGGGTTCGCTGATAAAAGTGGACTTCCGCAGGCCCCCATCCATCATCATGTAGTAGAAATCTTTCATCGTGTGATCCGTGCCCTTGGAAGCGGGCCTAAACATGAACCGGTTTTTTCTCCCGTTTTCCAATTCGCCAAAAATGGTTTCGGAGGCCTGAAAGCCGTTTTCATCGATAACATAAAGGCACTCCACCAGCGGGAAATAATGGATCAAGTCGCTCAGCTTGCGGTCAAATTCCTCCACGCTGGATTTGCCAAGTTCGGTCTGAACTTCCCTGGTCATCAACTCGTATTTTTTGAGGTTGAATTTTTTGATGTTGTGCTTTTGAAGGACCATTCCCTTGAACTGACGGGCCAGCCCCTGAATCCCGGCGTTGACCGCCTCATCGTCGATTTGATCATAGGGCTGGGGTTTCGAAAAATAAAACCCTTGGATCAAATCAACTCCCAATTCCATCACGAAGAAGGCTTCTTCCTCCGTTTCAACCCCCTCGGCCAGAACCAAGGCCCCAATCTTGCGCGCCAAGGCAACCAAGGATTTGAATACCTCCTGTTTGTAAAAATCATTTGAGATGTTTTGAACGAGGTACCGATCCACTTTCAAAATATCCGGTTTTAAAAGGGGAATCCGGTTAAGGTTGGAATGGCCCGCGCCCACGTCGTCTAAGGCGATTAAAAAGCCATAATCACGGTAGGTTTGTATGAATTTCTGCAGTTCGCTCAAATCCCGGATATTCGACTCGATGATTTCCAGCGCGATCCGATCAGGATTCAATCCCAATGAGGTGACCTGATTGATCAGATTGCCCGATCCCACCACGCCCTGGTCAATGATGGAAGCCTCAAAGTTCAGCGATAACAAGGTCTCGGGACGTTCGGCGGATATGACTTGAAACCGCTCCAACACTTTTTTTCGGCAGAGACGGTCCAGCTCCACCATGAGGCCCATTTTTCCGGCGCGGTGGAAGAGTTCCTCGGGCGGAATGATTTGCCGGGTGGCGGGATTCAATCCCCGAATCAAGCCCTCATAGCCGACGATAAATTTCTTACGGACCGATACCAGGGGCTGGAAATGGGCGGATAACAATTCCCCTTCCAGGATTTCCTTCAAATCGAAAGAATCAGGCGGTGTGGTTGATGTCATGTGAAGGGTTTCCATTTTTGGCCTCAAGTTCTCAAGAACCGCACCTTTTTATATTCAATTATCGTGCCACCCTCCCTTTTCGGTTGAAACTCCATCAACCCGAGTAAAACGATCTAAAGTCCAAGAACCCTCGCCCATTTCGTGTCTACTTTTCCGACGAAGCAACGAATTTGTAGAAAGGACTTTCATTTTTTCCAAAAAATAATTTTAAAAACAAATTTGTTTCCATGCCTATTTCAATCCAACCATCTTTTAACGCCCATATTCCCGCAAATTAAAACATCCGAAAAGCTGGAA
>CAZHFP010000084.1:0-11884 GCA_964531065.1 uncultured bacterium | reverse complement strand
GCGGGGATCTACCGCCACGTCTGGCTGACCAAGACGGCGCCCCTGCACGTGGATTACCACGGGACTTTTGTCTCTTCCGAAGTGATGGAGGATTACGCCGACGTTACGGCCCAAACCACCCTGGCCGATGACGGAAAGGATAAGGCCTCCTGCGTCATTGAGCAGGAAGTTTTCAACAAAGATGGAAAAGTGGTGGCTTCGGCCCTTTCGAAGGATTGCGATCTTTTTCCGGGAACTCCCAAAGATTTTTTGCTCCACCTCCAAGTCCCCCGCCCCAAGCTCTGGTCGATCGAATCGCCTTATCTTTATAAATTGGTGACGACGGTCAAAAGCGGTGAGGAGGTGGTGGACCGATATGAAACGACCTTCGGCATCCGCACCATCGAGTTCGATCCGGAAAAAGGTTTTTTCCTCAACGACAAGCATTTGGAACTGAAGGGCATGTGCAACCACCAGGATCACGCGGGGGTCGGCACCGCTATTCCCGACGCCTTGGAGGAATTGCGGGTCGCGCGCTTGAAGGATTCGGGCGCGAATGCCTACCGCTGTTCCCACAATCCACCCACGCCGGAGCTCCTCGACGCCTGCGACAAACTGGGCATGCTGGTGCTGGTGGAAAACCGTTTGATGGGCACCAGCCCGGAAGTCTATGACCGCATGAAGCGGATGATTCTGCGGGACCGTAACCACCCTTGCGTTTTCGCTTGGTCGCTGGGCAATGAGGAATGGAGTATTGAGGGCAACGTGAAGGGGGCCCAAATCGCTGCGCCCCTGCAGGAATTCGTGAAGCGGCTGGACCCGACTAGAAGGATCACCTGCGCGGTCAGCGGAGGCTGGGGCAACGGCATTTCAACGGTCCTGGACGTGATGGGTTTTAATTATATGGACCACGGGAATATCGATGACTACCACGCCAAAAATCCAAAACAATCCAGCTTCGCCACGGAAGAAAGCACCACCCATGACACGCGGGGTGTCTACCAGGACGACGGCGTTTACGGCCACGAGGTTCCCACGGACCGGGACGGCGGCACGGGCATTGAAAAGGTTTGGAAATATTACAAAGCGAGGCCTTTTTTGGCCGGCCTCTTTTTATGGACGGGTTTTGATTACCGGGGCGAGGAGACACCTTTCCATTATCCGGCCATCAGCTCTCAATATGGTGTGATGGACCTGTGCGGATTCCCTAAGGACGCCTATTACTACTTGAAGACTTGGTGGGCTAAGGAGCCAACCCTTTTCATCACGCCCCATTGGAACTGGAAAGGCCGGGAAGGGAAGGACATCCAAGTTTGGGTGAGAAGTAATTGCGAAGAGGTGGAATTATTCCTTAACGATAAAAGCCTGGGCAAAAAAACCATGGAAGCCAATTCCCATCTGGAGTGGACCGTTCCCTACGAGTCGGGAGTTCTATCGGCCAAGGGCTTCAAGGACGATAAAGTCATCCTCCAAAGAAAACTCGAGACCACCGGGGACCCGGCGGCCGTCTCCCTTTTCGCCAACCGAGCTTCCCTCAAGGCCGACGGGGAGGATGTGGCGGTGGTGACAGTGGAAGTGAAGGATAAAGAAGGAAGGCCTGTTCCCACAGCCGGCAACGAGGTTCGGTTTCAACTGGAGGGACCTGGAAAAATTATCGGCGTGGGCAATGGCGATCCTTCCTGCCATGAGCCGGACAGGTATATCGATACCGTTTCCCAAGTGAAGATCACGGGCCTCAAAATGATGGATGGCGGTCCATTGGGAAAAAGACCCGAGGTGGAATATGATTTGGACGATGAGAAATGGCCAGCCCTCTTCAGCGGACGGCCGGATGACCAGGGAAAAGTTTCCAAGGACCAACCGAAGGTGAGGGTGGTTCGGGGTCGATTTAACTTGAACCCGTTAGAGGATTATTCGGAAATCACGCTGTTGCCCAAAAGCCTGGTGGAAGGCCAGGCCATTTACGTGAATGGACATTTGATCGCCGACAAAATCAAACGGGCGGACGCGGGCCGGGCTTATCCCCTTCCGAAGTCCATCCTGCGCAAAGGTTCCAACGTTTACGCCGTGGTGGGGACGGAACTGATGCGGCGATGGGACTGGGACGAGTTGAATATGGATCCGGGATCCATCCGAACCGTGGTGCCCGCGGGTCAGTGGAAGCGGAGTCTCTTTTCCGGCATGGCCCAAGTCATCATTCAAACGGAAAAGAAACCAGGACAAATCCTCCTCAAGGCCGGATCAAAGGATCTTGAGCCCGCGGTCCTAAAACTGGAATCCCAAGGTGTTCCTTTGCGTCCTTCGGTGCCAGAGGTGGAAAAATAATATTCCTGGGAAAGGGGCTTTAAAAATGGGTTTTTCCCCAGCATTATCGATATTTTCCGCCTCTTAGCTTTTTTCATTATATTTTCTGGTTTTCCCCGAATCTGGAATAAATCGATATACTTAATGGCAAACATAAGTTAATCCCATCAATGTTGGTATAAAAAGGGAATAAAAGTCTTCTTTGAGGCACTTTACTGTAACGGCTCTTGAGAATCATAAAAACGGTATAAGCGAGTTTTCTTTTGAATAAGTTTTTCGCGGTTCTTCTTCTTATAGTAGTGGCGGTCCTTGCGGCCGGCCCGGCTCCCCTTTGGGCCCAATGCACGCCTACGTCCGCGGTGCTTTCCGTGACCAGCGATGATTATTCCCAAGCCTATGTGGGTGGAACGTTAATAGGAACCTTTCCCTATGCCGGCGCCCCTGGAACCGCTGGTGCGGCCAATCCCACCGTCATGACTGTTCCTGTGGGCCTCTTGACGGGTCCTCAAGTTTGTCTGGCGGTCTACACCCAAAATACCGCTCCCCAAAATATTTATTCAGCTTGGGATCTGGATATCACCTGCTCGGGGGGCCAACATTCGGAAATTACCAGTTCCTCTGGGGGTTTGTCCGTGGATTACGTCGCTGCCGGCAATCCCAGCATTCCACCCGCCAATGATGTAAGCAGTAATCCTTGGTACGCTTCGGCCTATAGTGGCGGCGCTTTCAGCAGCTCCTATTGTTCCAGCGGGGTGACGGCCTCTACCTGGGCCAGCGCTCTTTATAATCCCCTTACGGGCAAGAAGCTGCCCTTCATCTCCAATAATTGTTCGGGCGACTACGGCACTTCCAACGGCGGCCTTTTTTGGCGCCAATGTATGGCGATCCCCGCTCCCGCGGCGCCACTTGGGCCTCCTTCTGTTGCGCTTATTTCTTTTCAAGCCAGCGCCGTTACGAACGTGGGAGCTAACGTCGTAACGATCCTCAACAACATCGTTGTTTGCAATACCGGAGGCCCAATTACCAATAGTCCTGTAACCGTATCAAACAATTTTTTAGTGAACAGCTCAACTTGCAACCCATTTCAATTTAGTTGTTGGGGTTTTGGCGATTCGGTGGAACCCTTTACCCAGTGTTATTATTCCAGCGCCGCAGGTAATGCCAATGAACCGTCGGCGAACGGAAACAACCTGATCTTTCCCAGCTTGGGCAACGGCTGCGTGACGATGACCACGCAGTTAATCGACTATTATTATCCCGCCGGCTGTTGTCTCAGCATGGTGAACCAAGCGTCCGTTTCCTGGCAAACCGGCAGCGCCTCGACGGGCCCCCTGACCTTCGCCCCTCCTTGTCTGCCCACGATGACGCCAACGCCGACCCCCTTTGGAACGATTTTTCCCACGACCACGGGAACCCTTACCCCTTCCAACTCGCCAACTTGGACCCCGACCCAATCCCATTCCACCACGCCCATGTTCACCAGCACGATACCCATTACCTTTACCGCATCTCCGAGCGTGAGCCCGACATTGACCCCCACACCTGTGAATTGCGGAACAGCACCTGCGGGGGCCGGGTGGACCCAGACAACGGCGAACGCGGGCTTTGGAACTTTGACTTATCAATCCTCGGTCGCGTTTAATCCCGCGACGGGAACCGCTTCCGGCAAGATGTGGGTAATCGGCGGACTCAGCACCGCTGGGAACCCTCTTAACTCTGTTTATAATTCCACCGATGGCATCACCTGGACCAACGTTCCCCAGACGGCCTCCTTCCCGGCGAGGTCCGGACAAACCTCCGTTCTGTTTGATCCCTCGAACGGGACCGAATCGAAAAAGATGTGGGTGATCGGCGGGGCCGCGAATTCAACCCCCTTCTTCAATGATGTTTATTACTCGACCGACGGGTCCAACTGGGTTCAGACCACTTCCAATGCGGGTTTCGCGGGCCGTTATGGTCACACCTCGGTGGTTTACAACGGGAAGATGTGGGTGATCGGCGGCTATGACGGAAACCCGAACATGCACAACGACGTCTGGTCTTCTCCCGATGGAGTCACCTGGACCCAAGTGACGGCCAACGCCGCCTTCCCGGCCAGGGCTTACCATACCAGCTTCGTGTTCAACAACCGCATGTGGGTTGTCGGGGGCTTTGGGGGATCGGGCTCTTTGAGCGATGTGTGGTCTTCCACCGATGGGATTACCTGGACCCAGGCGACCGCCAGCGCGGCCTTCGGCGGGCGTTACAATTTTCTTTCTCTGGTGTTCAACAACCAAATGTGGGTGATTGGCGGTGTGGTTGGCACGAGCACGGTCTCGAACGATGTCTGGAATTCCACCGACGGTATTACCTGGAATCTTGTCACGGCTTCCGCGGCTTTCCCGGTCCGCGCGGAAATGAGCGGATTGACGTTTGATGCCGGCAGCGGACCCTCGATGTGGGTCATCGGCGGCTGGGACACTTCTGGCGTTAAAAAAGATGTTTGGGTTTCCTGTCCCATTACCGCCGGATCGCCCACGGCGACACCGTCCGCCTCTGTCACCACGACCACTACCCCGACTGCCACCAATACCCGTACCCCCACGTTCAGCCCGACTAATTCTTTCACTCCTATTCCGCCGACGGCCACTTGGGTATTCCAGATGACCCAGACCGCGACCTTTGGATTCGGGACGCCGACAATGACCGCCACCCCACCCTTACCAACTCCCGGCTGCTTTCCGGCGACGTTCATGGGTATGACGAACTATCAATACGGGGTATCTTTCATGAGCAACGTGGCTTATTACGAACCGACGGCCGCGGGAGGTTCGGGGACCATATCCTCGATCGGCGCCAACATGACTTCTGGCGGAGTGAGCATCGTGGTGGCCCTTTATACGGACGCAGGCGGGGTTCCAGGATCCATGCTTTCTTCCTCGGCTACCCTTGTTTCCGGCGCCAGCGGTTGGAACTACTATTCCCTCACCAGTCCAGTGGGCGTTTCGGGCGGGACCAATTATTGGTTGGCCATTTATCATGTTGGTTTTCCCGGGGCCTTTGTCATGGGTTCCACCGTGGTGGGACCAGGATACCTCAGCCAAAGCATCGCGGCCCTTCCACCAACCTATACCGGCCCCTCCTCCGCCAATCCAGGGTCTTTAGCCCTCTACGCGGATATATGCTTGAACGGCACGCCCCTACCGACATCCACTCGGACGCCCACTTTCACTAGCACGATACCCAGTACCTTCACTGCTTCTCCGAGCGTGAGCCCGACGTTAACTCCGACCACAGCCGTTAATTGCGCTACCGGACCCGTGGGGGCCGGCTGGACCCAGACGACGGCGAACGCCGGCTTTGGAACTTTGACTTATCAATCCTCGGTCGCGTTTAATCCCGCGACGGGAACCGCTTCCGGCAAGATGTGGGTAATCGGCGGACTCAGCACCGCTGGGAACCCTCTTAACTCTGTTTATAATTCCACCGATGGCATCACCTGGACCAACGTTCCCCAGACGGCCTCCTTCCCGGCGAGGTCCGGACAAACCTCCGTTCTGTTTGATCCCTCGAACGGGACCGAATCGAAAAAGATGTGGGTGATCGGCGGGGCCGCGAATTCAACCCCCTTCTTCAATGATGTTTATTACTCGACCGACGGGTCCAACTGGGTTCAGACCACTTCCAATGCGGGTTTCGCGGGCCGTTATGGTCACACCTCGGTGGTTTACAACGGGAAGATGTGGGTGATCGGCGGCTATGACGGAAACCCGAACATGCACAACGACGTCTGGTCTTCTCCCGATGGAGTCACCTGGACCCAAGTGACGGCCAACGCCGCCTTCCCGGCCAGGGCTTACCATACCAGCTTTGTTTTCAACAACCGCATGTGGGTTGTCGGTGGCCTGGGGGCCAATTCCACCTATTTGAACGATGTGTGGTCTTCCACGGACGGCGTCACCTGGACCCAGGCGACCGCCAGCGCGGCCTTCAGCGCGAGGTATAATTTTATTTCCACCGTGTTCAACAACCAAATGTGGGTGATCGGCGGAGTGGCAACTCCTAGCACGGTCTCGAACGATGTCTGGAATTCCACCGACGGCATTACCTGGAATCTTGTCACGGCTTCAGCGGCTTTCCCGGTCCGCGCGGAAATGAGCGGATTGACGTTTGACGCCGGCAGCGGCCCATCGATGTGGGTGTTTGGCGGCTGGGACTTCTCCGGCACGAAAAAAGATGTTTGGGTTTCCTGTCCGGTGACCGCCGGATCGCCCACGGCGACACCGTCCGCCTCCGTCACCATAACCACTACCCCGACTGCCACACATACCCGGACCCCCACGATCACACCGACCAATTCCTTCACTCCCATTCCGCCCACGCTCACCTGGGTGTTCCAGATGACTCAGACCGCGACATTTGGGTTGGGAACGCCCACCATCACCCCGACCATGACCGCCCCCCCTACTTTGGGGACTAACACCGTCACTTTTACCCCAACCGTTTCGAATACTTCCACCATGACCCGTACCTTCACGGGAACCAACACCTCGACCGGGAGTCCGACCACCACACCCACCAGCACCCATACCCGGACTCCCACGTTCAGCCCGACCAATTCCTTCACTCCCATTCCGCCTACGCTCACCTGGGTGTTCCAGATGACTCAGACCGCGACCTTTGCCAATACATCGGCTGTTTCCTCCACGCCCACGTTCACCAGCACGAACCCCATCACCTTCACCGCTTCTCCCACGGCGACCGCTACCATTTTCTTGACCACCACGCCGGTCATAACCTCTACGAACACCTCTAGCCCCACGTTCAGCTCCTCCGCCACGGCCACCTTTACTTCGAGCCCAACCCTTACCCGAACGCCTACTTCGACGGCGTCTCCCAGCCCCACCCGAACCCCTACGAACACGGTGACTGCGTCTCCAACGGCCACTTCGACCTTTACGATGACTTCGACATCCTCCCCGACGGTCACCCTTTCGCCCACGGCTCCCATAACCCTTTTAGCCACTCCCACGCCTCAAAAAACCTGCAACCCCGTATTTTTCCCGAACCCCTCTCGCGGGGAACCGGTCCACTTCTATTGCGGCGGCGGACCCTATGATGAAATCCACGTGCAGGTCTATACCACCAGTTTCAGGAAACTCCGCCGGTATGACCATGTGTGCCATGGGCTGGAACAGGAAGATGTGGTTTTCGATTTGAAGGATAAGGTGGGAGCGGACCTGTGCAGCGGCGTTTACCTTGTGCAAATTGAGACCATCACCCACGGCGTATCTAAAAAATACATCCGTAAATGCCTGCTCTTGAGGTAGGGAAGAGGGTTCGAATTTCCCCCTTGTTCCGCCGAGAGTCTTCCTCGAACCTTTCTGTGGGCTTTCGCTTACTCAGAGCTGATTTAAAATAAAGCGGCGAAGCGGGAAAAAACCTTTTCGGAAATTTTACCCAAGGCTTCCGCGTTTTGAGAAAGTTGGTTCTCGATCCGCGAGGGCAGGATGGGTCCGCCCTGGGGCGTCAGTTCCTTGGCGTAAATCGAAACCCAGCTGTTGATCATCTTTTCCGTGACTTCCAAATGACATTGAAAACCGTAGGCGTTTCCGCCCACTTTGTAAATTTGGTTGGGAGTGGTGGCGCTTCCCGCCAGCCGGATGGAGTTGGGGGGAAGGGTGAAGGTGTCCCCGTGCCAATGGAAGGATTCAAACTCTGGAGGGATTCCGAGGAACAGGGAATCGAGGCGGCCCTCCGGAGTCAGCGACACCGGATACCAGCCGACTTCCGGAACGGCGCCGCGGAAGACTTGCGCTCCGGCCGCGTGGGCCAGCATTTGAGAGCCCAGACAAATGCCGAGGACGGGAATATTCTCCGACAGGCATTTCCGGATGGCGTTAAGTTCGGCCGTCATCCAGGGAAATTGGTTTTCCTCGTAGACACCCATGGGCCCGCCCAAAACAACCAAGCCGTCGCCCAGCTTCTCGGGAATCACGTCGCCCTTGAAGGGCTTTAGGATTTGGAGTTCGACATTCCTGGATTTAAGAATGGTTCCTAAGGTGCCGGGACCCTCACAGTCGATATGTTGAAAGCAAGTCACACGGGGCATACTCAACCTCGGGTTCGGGTATAACTTAACCAAGACTCAACTTGTCCATCGATTCAATTTCATTTAGGATAGAGGGATCATTTTTTGAAGGCAAGGGAACGATGGATAAATATCTAATCCTAGGTTTCGGGGCGGTTTCGGGGGCCTTCTGCCGGTACTGGCTGGGGTTATGGGCCGCTGATAAATGGGGCTTGGACTTTGCCTATGGGACCCTGCTCATTAATTTAATCGGGTCATTCGTTTTGGGATTGTTTTTGACCCTGCACCTGGACCGGGGAATGTTTACGCCCAATGTCCGCTATTTGGTGGCGGTTGGATGGTGCGCTTCCTTTACCACCTATTCCACATTCAGTTGGGATACCTTCCGCTATATGCAGGAAGGAAACCTGAAATTGGCGGCAGTCAACGTGACATTGACAGTTCTGGGCTGCCTCTTAGCCACTTGGGCTGGGGTCATGGCGGGAAAGTTGTTGTGAAAAGGGGAAGGACATGAAATTAAAAGGAAAATGCAGGGTTCTAAAGATATATGTGGACGAAGAGCTCAAATGGAAAAATCAGATGCTGTACCGGGCCATTGTCGAAAAGCTATTGAAGGAAGGTTTGGCGGGAGCGACAGTGTTTAAAGGGATCGAGGGCTTTGGCTCGTCGGCTCATATCCATTCGGCGCGCATTTTAGAGGTTACGGAAAATCTGCCTGTCATGATCGAAGTAGTTGATAAGCCCCAAAGAATTCAAAAGGCCTTGAAATCCATCGCGGCCATGTTACCCCCCCATTGCATGGTCATGACCCAAGAGGTCACAGTGCTTCATTATGGAAATACGAAAAAATAAGTTGAACGTGCCAATTCTATGACTTTTAAGGTTTAAAAAGGCCCTTTTGGACTGGTAAAACGAATAAAAGTGGTATATTTAATAAAACGATTTATGCCTATGAATTCTGTGAAACGAACCTCAACTTGTTTTGCAGCGTCTAGTTTTTATTTCAACCTCAGGATAAAACCGTGACCGGATGCAGTTCAAAGTTAATTTTAGCCCGTCCTCGCCTCAAATCGTTTTTCATCAGGCCTCTTTTTTATGCAATTCTTGTGGTCCAATTTTCATTTATTGGCGTTTCGTCTAAAGCCGTTGCCGCGCCTCCGATGTTATCCATTTCAGGAAACCACATCGTCAACAGCAATGGTTGTACAGTCCGTCTCGTGGGAGTGGATGTTTCCGGGCTGGAATATAGCCCGACCGGAGACGGCGGACCCGGACGTCCGACCACCACGATCAGCGGCGTCACCATGACCGACTATGTATCGATCATCACCGAGGCGGTTCAGGTCTGGCATGCCAACTGTATCCGCTTTCCTTTCAACCAGGACTATTGGTTCGGCTGCTCCAATACCAATGGAACCCCTAACCAAACCGCCTATCGGGCCATGATCCAGGCCGTCATCAATTATTGCTCCAACAACAACGTATACCTGGACCTGGACCTCCATTGGTCCGGACAGTCCTCCACGGCATCCGCTCCCTGTGGAACGGGTTGGGGAGCGTCCCTCAGCCAGCAGCCCATGCCGGATATGAACGCGGTGACTCTCTGGTCCTCGGTGGCGGCCACTTACGCTAACAATAGCGCGGTCCTGTTCGATGTTTACAACGAACCCTATCCCACCACTTGGGCTCTCTTGAAGAGCGGGGGGACGGTCCCAGGAACTTCGGGAAATTTCACCACTCCGGGCCTTCAGACCATCGTCAACGCCGTTCGAACCGCCGGCGCCAATAACATCTGTATCGTCGGTGGTCTGGGTTACGCCTATGACCTTTCATCCTTGAACACGGCGGGGAACGCGGTCACCCAAGCTTCCGGCAACGGGATTCTTTACTCTTCTCACGTTTACAACAACAAAGGCGTGACCGCGGGGGGTTGGGATCCCTATGTGACCACGGTGACTGGAACCTATCCGGTTTTCATTGAGGAGTTCGGAGCGGCCGCCTCCGATCCCGCCAATTGGGATACCCAGACCATTGCCTGGATCAATGGGACCAACAGCAAGAATTATGTTTTTTCCGCCATGGCTTGGGCCTTCAGCTCGGACGTGGGCCCGACTCTTTTAACGAGCTTTAGCGGCTACCCGACTACTTCTTACCATGGAGCCCCCGTTTCCACTTGGCTGGCGCAAACGTTTCAAACTCCAACGCCCAATTGCTCGGGCGGCGGGAGCACTCCCACCTTCACCTTCACGCCTACTCGGACATTCACTTCAACCTTTACGAAGACGAATACTCCGACGATTACGTTCACGAATACTGTCACGAAAACCAATACTCAAACCTTTACTTCCACTAACACACCCACCCGCACCTTCACCTCTACCTTTACCAATACCGCGACCAACACACCCACCCGTACCTCCACCTCGACTTTCACTCAAACGTCAACGAGCACGCTCACGCGTACTTCCACGAACACGAACACGATGACAGCGACACCGACCCGGACCCTGACTTTCACTCCCACCAATTCTTCGACAGCGACACCGACTGCGACGCGGACTTTTACGCCAACTCAAACCAACACGGCCACCAATAGCGCGACCAACACCTTTACGAAGACCAACACGCTTTCGACCACACCTACCAATAGTCCAACGAATACCACCACCCGCACCCCAACCTCGACCAGCACCTCCACCATTACGAACACTCCTACCCACACTCCCGTCATTACCAATACGCCCACGAATACCTCAACAAATACCGCCACCCGCACTGCAACCAATACGCCTTCGAATACGCCGACCTTTACTTCAACGAATACCGCCGCGAATACTTCTACGAATACCACCACCCGTACACCGACCTCGACTAACACCTCTACGATCACGAACACACCTACCCATACCCCCGTCATTACCAATACGCCCACGAATACCTCAACAAATACCACCACCCGCACCCCGACCTCGACCAACACCTCCACGATCACGAACACCCCTACTCAAACCCCGGTCATCACCAATACGCCCACGAATACCCCCACCAAAACCAACACGCCTTCCAACACCCCGTCGAATACCGCGACGAACACGAGAACTTCCACGTCCACCCTTACTTCGACTAACAGCCCGACAGCCACGCCTACCCGAACGGCCACCATGACCAATACCTTCACTTCAACCAATACCAATACAGGTACGCCGCCCGCGACGAACACGCCGGTGAACACATCGACGCCCAGCTTGACGAGCACTTCAACTAATACACCGACCCATACGAGAACGAATACTTCCACGAACACGGCAACTAATAGCTCGACCCCTACCGCCACCAACACTTCTTCCAATACTCCCACCAGGACCTTTACCTCAACCGCCACCCACACGCCGACGAACAGCAATAGCCCCACAGTGACCTCAACGGCCACGAATACCCTGACGGGGACTACGTCGCCGACCTCGACTTTGACAAGAACCTCCACCAGTACTTCAACCTCAACCTCCACCAATACCTCCACGCTGACCTCGA
>CAZHFP010000083.1:0-12114 GCA_964531065.1 uncultured bacterium | reverse complement strand
AAGAATTAGAGCCCGCGGGACTGAGCTATAGCCCGACCCTGTCGCAAACGGTCTTTAATGAGGCCGCGACGACCCTTTACTTCAGCGGCTATTCGGTGGGATTGACTTATAACTTCCAGTGAAAAAAACCGCCCTCCGCTGTCCGCTCTCCGCCCTCCGCAAAGGCTTTTAAACATCTACGCCCAATAGCGAAAACTTAATGTTAAAAGTTTTATTTGGTTCGCGGAGAACGGACGACGAAGAGCGGACGACTGCCTTTAGAATTTGAAGGCCACTTGCAGCCCCATCCCGTCATTTCGGGGCCCCATCGATTGGACGCTTAGCGCCGGCTTTCCTAAAAGTTCCAAGGTGAGAAGCGAGGCCGCGTGGGTTCCCAGGGCGATCCAGGCTCTTTCCCTCGTGCTTTCATCGGAAGCCCCCCAAAGCACCGCGGCGGGATAAACCGTTTTGGCGATACCGGCCAAGTTCACGAAAAAAAGTCCCGTCACCCTTCCCTCGTAATCCGGAGCGGCCAGGGCGATGGACCAGCCGAGGGCGTCCACTCCCGCGGTGGACCAGCCGAATAGTTCGGCCCGGTCCTCAAATATTTCAGTGTAGGCCCAGCCGTAATAGTCGGCCAAAATCACCGGGACGGTGACCCATTCGTTTTGAGCCGAGGCCTTTCCCGGGAAAAATCCCAAAAGCAACAAAGCCAGAAAAAAACAGCTCAACCTTTTTCCCCCTCTTAACCGACGGCCGGGATCACCGGGAATGGAAGGATAATAGTTTTTCATTCAGGACCTTACTTGGGAGCAGGAGTCAAGGTAGGCGTTATGACGGCCGCGGGAGTGGGTGTCGCCGAAGCAACCCATTGAAGGCCCACAGGCAAGGTTGTCTTTGGATAAATAATCACAAAAACCGGATTGGTCGATCTAGGCTGACAATTGGTCCCTTCAACTTTTTTATCCAACACACAAAAAATGTCGTAACAATCGGTTGTCATGTCCAAAAAATCCACCGTTTCACAGGAATTACTGAGGGGAAGCAAGAGAAAATAAGCGGAGCTGTGAGCCCAATCAACCACCGGTTTCAATACGCCCTCCGCACTGACGTTCACCGCTTTTAGTGAAGACAAATTTCCCCAGAAATAATCAAAATCCTGCTGGTTATAGACGAACACCCCCGAACCTTGAATGAGACTGGATCCCGCGATGATTTCACCCCGGATGACCTGATGAGGATTGGTATGAAGAGCGCATTTATCCAGGACATTTCGGGCGTAGGGATCCATCTCTCCCGGCGCGCGGACCTGGACCTTCGCGTCGTTGATATCCACGCAGCCGGATATCAAAATGACGAACGCGGCGGCAAGGCAGCCGCTGCGAAATAGGTTTCGAACCGTTCGAAGCGTTTGACCAAAAGCGTTTTTCATTTTGACGGGCCTTTTAATAAGGATTTTCCGCCAAGGGCGGTTAGGATTTTGACGTCCTCCGGGAGGTTCCTGTGTCAATCCCTCGAGGGCCCTCGCACGGGCCTGCCGTCTAAAACATAAACTTTACCGTCGGAAAGTACCCATTCCACCTCGGTAAATTGGCGCCACCGGGCCGCCAGCCGCCGGGTCAGGGTGGCGATGTCAAAAAGCTCAAAGCCCCGCAGGGGAAAAGACTTCGGGAAATAATTCCACGGCGTTTCCAGCCAGCCCTTAAAGAGCGTCCGGTTCGGCGTGAGCCGTAGAATCAGCTCGTCTCCACGGGGAAGGGCCGTAACGCGGATTTCCACGTCCGTTAACTGAAATCCCCGAGGGGGGAAAGACCGGCAAACCCCGACGGCCGAAACCTTCAGGGCCCTCTGAGCGATAAAATGTCGCTTGGCCCCCGAACTAAAAACCGCGCGGATAAGCTGTTCGAGGGAGAGTGGTTTTAAAGACGCCAGCGCCCGGCCCTTGGAACCGGAAGATTCGGACGGCCTGAGCCAAAATGGCCCCTCCCCGATATCCTTCAGGGCCTGGCGCAGGGGTTCTTCGCCCCGGTTGCGCGGCACGCCGCCGCAAATAAGGCCGGGCGAAATTTCCGCGCCCAGGGGCAGCAGTTCGCTCAGCCTTCCCGCCAGCTTTCCGTAGTGATCCCCGTGGCCCTCGGTCAGGTTGAGCAACCAGACCCTCGGCGGATGCAGCGCGCGCCGGAAGGCTCCCGCCGCGATTTCTAAATAAGGCGCCAGCCAACTGCTCAAGGCCGCCAAAAATATACCGCTGACGAGATCGGGAAAATAATGGAACCCGAGCAGAAGGGTGGAAAGCCAAATCCCCAAGGTTAGCGGAATTCCCCAAAAGAGCGACCTGCGGTCATGGTTCATCTGCCAAAAAAGAAGATAGGCGGAAATGGCGCCGTGCAGACTGGGGAAAACATCGAACCGGGCCCCCAATTGGGTGATCAAAATTCCGCTGATCTTGAAAATGATTCCCCCGCCAAGCCAGGTCCATTCTTCCGGATAGGCGAAACGGGGCCCGATCGCGGGATAGATCAAATAACCAGTGAAGCCGCCTATATATAAGAGGATCAGCCCCAGCATGAAGCGCTGGTAAAGGGCCCGCCGCAGGTAGCTGTGATAAACCAAAAGCCCCACCAGCCAAGCGAAGAGGGCCAGATAAAAAATGCTGAAAAGATCCGTGAGATGGGGATGCCCCATGAGCCCCGTCTGCCAAACCGACGGTCCCTTTCCCCAAAGATGATAATCGGCGTTGCGGAGATCCGCGTCATAAAGCTGGGGATGGAGCACGGGCACCAGGGGCTTCATCAAGCTGTAGCACAGAACCAATCCCAGCCAGGGACCCAGCCCTCGTAAAAGCCCCAACCCTCCAAACGGCGGGGGGCGGCGCACCGCCACGAAATACATCCAGCCGAGCCAAATGAGCGAGTAGGCGGCGGAGAGTAAAAGGGCGAAGTCGGAGCCCGGGCGCTCGGCAAAGCAGGCGCCCATGGCCAAGAAGAAAAACAAGGCGAACAATACCGACGTCAAAAGTTCGGAAGGCGAGAAGACCCAGAGATTTTTTCGAAAGGTTTTAGGAAAAGCGGGAAGCAAAACGGCTCCTTAAAAGGCCCGGGAATTTGTTTATTTTAACACAAAGCGTTGCGTTCCTGCCGGAGAGTTCGGCGTCACCGGCGCCGCTATTGACATTCGCGACTTTGGTTCTCAATATAACCCAGATGTTCATTTCCAGGAGGTGCCTATGAGCCTTTTAACCCAGGATCAGCCGATTTCATCCAGCGTCGTCACGGAAGATTCCGCGACGCGGCTGTCGTTTATTCAAAAAGTTTATTCCCTTTTCCTGCTGGGCCTCTTCACGTCCATCGGCGGGGCTCTTGTCACCCTCAGCAACCGTGATTTCGCCATGGCCGTCCTTTCCCATTATTGGATCGGCTTGATTGTTTATTTCGGGGTGTTTTTCTCCTGCATGGCCCTTCGCAAAACACCGGGCGTTAATATCGTCGCCCTGCTCGGTTTTACCTTTGTCAGCGGGATATTCCTCTCCCCCGCCTTGATGGCCGCCGCCGCCAGGGCGGGCGGTTCCTTTGACGTGGTCTACCAAGCCGCGGGCATCACCGTTTCTATTTTCGTCGGATTAACGGCTTTTACTTTTATCAGCAAGAAGGATTTTTCCTTCCTCGGCGGCGTGGTGACCATCGGTATATTCGCCGTCATCGGCATCATGCTGGTCAACCTGTTCGTCCACAGCGCCGCGGCCGATTTGGCCATCGCCTGGGTTTCTTCCGTGCTCTTTTCCCTTTTTATCCTTTACGACACTTCCCGCATCATGCGCACCCACGAGAGCGACGAGTATGTCAGCGGAGCCCTTTCGCTTTACCTGGATTTCATCAACTTATTCCTGGCCATTCTCAGGATTCTTTCCAGCCGCCGCAATTAAAGGAAACCGGTTAACACGAGCCGCGCTTGAGCTAAGCGCGGCTTTTTTATTTTTAGATCTCATCTTCCTAGAATATTCCCCTCAACTCCGCTAATCTTCCTTTATCCATTAATGTCTTTTCGTCCGGACCCAACATGAAACGACTTTTTCTTTTCCCGCTTATCCTTTTGGCTCCCCTGCTTTTTCAATCCAGCTGCAGCAGTAATTCTTCGCCCGCTGCCCCGCAAAACCAAAACCCTCCCGCCGCTACGAACACTTTTACCCTGACGGCTTTCCCGTCATTAACCTCTGGTCCCAGCTCAACCCTCACCCCAACACCCTCCCCGACCGGCACCCTCTCTGCGACCTTAACCTTCACTCCTACGGGCTCTCACACCAGTACCTTCACCCGAACCTACTCTCCCACGATCACCTCCACCTTCACCGCCGTCTTCACCGATACCCCCGCCTGCGGCTCTTTCAACAACTTCGGTAATGTCATCGACGGAGGTTCCCATGGCATCTTCTCCAACTACTTCGCCTGCAAAGCCGTCGTGTCCGATTCGGCCCCCGTCACCCTCACTTCCCTCACCGCCGACTTCAACATCCTCTATGGCCAAGTCCGCGCCGCCGTCTACGATGACAGCGGCGGGGCGCCCAACAACTTAGTCGTGCAATCGGCCGCCCTTTCCCCCGCCGGAGCCGGCACCACTTCTGGATGGGTCCAACTCGATTTGCCCGACACCACCCTCTCCTCGCCCGCCACCTATTGGCTGGCGCTCCAAATGAACACCAATACCCAGATCAAGTACGACACCGGACCGGCTGGATGCTGGACCGGGGACAATTCTGTTTTTCCTTTCGGTGATTTTCCTTTGACCTTCGGGAGCTCAACGATTTCGAGCACCTATTTCCTCTCCCTCTACGCTAATTATTGCCCGCCGGCTCTTCCTGGAACGCCCACCTTCACCCGCACTCCCATTCCGACCAACACCCTCACACCCACCATTACCCCCACCTTCACGCCCATCCCGACGGATACTCCCGCCTGCGGCTCTTTCAACAACTTTGGTAATGTCATCGACGGCGGTTCCCACGGCATCTTCTCCAACTACTTCGCCTGCAAAGCCATCGTGTCCGATTCGGCCCCCGTCACCCTCACTTCCCTCACCGCCGACTTCAACATCCTCTACGGCCAGGTCCGCGCCGCCGTCTACGATGACTTATCCGGGGCGCCCAACAACCTGATCGTCCAATCCGGTATTCTTTCCCCCGCCGGAACCGGAACCGCTTCCGGATGGATCCAGCTTGATTTGCCCGACACGACCCTTTCCTCGCCCGCCACCTACTGGCTGGCGCTCCAAACGAACACCAATACACAAATCGAATACGGCACGGGACCCGCCGGCGTTTATGTAGGCGACAATTCTGTTTTTCCTTTCGGTGATTTTCCTTCGACCTTTGGGACCTCGACGATCTCGAGCACCTATTTCCTCTCCCTCTACGCCAATTATTGCCCGCCCGCCCTCCCCGGGACTCCCACCTTCACCCGAACTCCCATACCCACCAACACACTCACTCCCACCATCACCCCCACCTTCACGCCCATCCCGACGGATACTCCCGCCTGCGGTTCTCCCTCCCACTTCGGCTACAACGCTGTCGGCGCCTCCCACGGCATTTTCTCCAACTACTTCGCCTGCAAGGCCGTCCTGTCCGGCCCATCTTCTGTCACCCTCACTTCCCTCACCGCCGACTTCAACATCCTCTACGGACAAATCCGCGCCGCGGTCTACGATGACTTGTCCGGGGCGCCCAATAACTTGATCGTCCAATCCGCTATTCTTTCTCCCGCCGGAGGCGGCACCACTTCCGGGTGGGTCCAACTCGACTTGCCCGACACCACCCTCCCCTCGCCCGCCACCTATTGGCTGGCGCTCCAAATGAACACCAATACCCAAATCGATTATGATAATGGCCCCTCGGGAAGTTGGGCCGGCGCCAATTACGTATTTCCCTTCGGTGATTTTCCTTCCCCTTTCGGGGAATCCCCTATCCCCGGCGTCTTTCTGCTCTCCCTTTACGCCAATACCTGTCCCTAAAATAAAAAAGCCGGGCCCCTTTCGGGAACCCGGCTTTTTTATATCCGCTTTTATTGTTTTTCTTTTTGGAAATCCTCTTTGGTCTGAATGACGCCGCAAGCGATCCGCGCGCCCGCGTTCCCCGTGGGCTGGGTTTTATAGTCATCCACTTTTTCGTGGACGATAACCGCTTTTCCCAAAAAACTGTCGCTCCCGGTCATGTGGATGACGGAATCGGTTCTTTCATAATCCGCCACACCCTGGGCGTTGGCGTTGAGGTTGCCCAAATCCCCCGCGTGCCGTTCGGCCGCGCTGGGCCCGCCGTGATGGTGCCGGCCCGGGTTGAAATGCCCCTTGGCGGACATCCCGTCCGGCGCTGAGCAATCCCCGCACTCATGGATATGGAATCCGTGCTTACCCGGCGGCAAGCCTTCCACGTGGGCCCGGATGGTGACCGAGTGCTTGCGCTGGATGAATTTCACGAAACCATGGGCCTGGTTGCCCGTGGTGGGTTTTAACTGGCAGATATATTTCAAGGTTTCAGCGCCTTGGGATACCTCCGCTCCCACTAACAAAATGGCCGCCGCCGCGGCTGATCGGTAAAAATTTTTCATTTCATACTCCTAAGTGAATTGATCGATGGGAGAAAACGTCTGACCCTCGCCGCCCTCAATGGGTGCCGCCGGGCTTTTGCGATAGCAAGTAAGAAAACTCCAGTAAATTGCCGTCCGGATCTGAAACCAAGCAATAATAACCTTTCATATGTCCGCCGTACTGGGCTGGTTCCACCAAGCAGTTGTCTTTTTTGGCCTTCGCGCTGATTTCTTCTACCGGTTTTAAATCAGGAAGATGGAAACAAAAGGACTGAAAGCTGGCCGGGGCCGGGACGTTTCGTTTCACGCGGGAGTCTTCTACCAGGACAAAAAGAGGGGCGTAGGGATTTTCAGAAAACCGCAGCCAGACCCATCGGACGCCGTCGCTGTCCCTTTGGTCCAGAACCGCCCCCATGCCCATGTAGTCGCTGTAAAAACGGATGGAGTTGTCCGCGTCCTGGACCTTAAATAGGACATGATGCCATTCGGGAAAATGAGAGACAAATTCTAAAGACAAGACTTCAACCTTTCCAAGTCAGCGGTTTACGATTGGCCGTTAGCTGGTCGCTAAAAGCCAATGGCTATCGGCTGATTTTAGGATACGATTTTCCAGACTTCGTCGGAGAATTTGGCCCTGGCCGCCGGTTGATTTAAACAGGTTTGAATGAGCCGGGCAAGAGGTGTTTCAACGGCCTCGCCGGTCATCTCCAGGATCACGGGCAGGGCCCGGACCCCTTCGGGAACCACGCCCCCCATCTCTTCGACAGCTTTATCGTATTCCGTGCCCTGGGCGAGCAATTCCCCCAGTTTGCGGTTGTGGGAATCGGCGGAAAAGCCCGTCGTGACCAGGTCCCCCAGTCCCGAAAGGCCCTCCAGGGTTTTTTCCTTGGCGCCCATATGAACCGCGATGGCTTTCATTTCCCGCAGAGCCATGGTGACAAAGGCCGCCTTAAGATTGGAGCTGCCGCCGTTCAGACCATCCAAAAGCCCAAATCCGAGGGCGTAAATATTTTTGACGACCCCGCCCAGCTCCACTCCCGTCAAGTCGCCAGAGGTTTCCACCCGGAAGTAGGGGTTCACGAGAACAGCGGAAGCTTTTTGAAGGGCCGAATGGCTGGGAGAAGCCATCACCACCGCGGTTTGTTTTTTTTGGGCAAAGTCGTTGGCGATGGAGGGACCTGACAGGGCCACATAATGGTCGGCGTCATGCAGGGCGGATTCGGCGTAAACCTGGCTCATTCTTTTTTGGGAGGAGGCTTCCAGTCCCTTGGCCGCGCCCACCACCACCGCTTGGGACATGGCGAAGGGTGAAAATTCCTTCACCACGTGGCGGAAATAAAGGGAAGGGACGGCCACGAAAATAATCTGGGCTTCCCGGACCACTTGATTGAGAAGAAGGTTCGCCGTCACGCTGGTGGGCAGGGTGATGCCAGGCAGGAATTTCTCGTTCCGGTGGTTCTTGCGGATATCCTCGACCACCTCAGGGATATGGTCCCAGCAAACCACCGAATGGCCGTTATCGGCCAAAAGATGGGCCAGGGCCGTTCCCATATTGCCGGAGCCGATCACCGCTGTTTTCATCGAGGCCTCATTGAAAAATGTCGTGTTGAATGAATCCCGTTAATTATAGGGCAAGGGCCGGTCATTAGGGCCGCAAGCGTCTATTTTTTTCGAGGCAGTTTCTCCGGTTTTCCAAGTACCGTCAGGATTTCCACGGCGATTTTTTCAGCCGACTTGCCCTTGGCGTCGACCGCTAAATCCGCGTAGCGCTTGAAAAGAGGGGCCCGCTCCCGGTAAAGGGCGGAAAGGCTGTTGCCGCCCCGGCACACCACCCCGCGGTTGTTCCAGACAGGGAGCCGTTTTTTGAGCTCTTCCAACGAAACTTTGAGAAAAATCCGGGGGCCAATTCCCTGAAGGTGCTTCATGCCCTTGGGGTAGTAGACCGCGCTGCCGCCGGGCGAAATGACGCAGTGCCAATAGCGGAGGGCTTGAATGGTCTCCTCTTCCATCTTCATGAATTTTTTCATGCCCAAGTCATCCAAGACTCGCTGAAGGGGTTTTTGGTACTTGCGTTCAATCAACTGATCCACGTCGACAAAAGTGTATCTGAGTTTTTCCGCGAGAATTTTCCCCACCGTACTCTTACCGCTGCCGAACATGCCGATGAGTATGAGGTTCTCCGGAAATTCTTTTGGTGTTTTTATTTTTTTCATTTAAATCCCTTTTGATTAAAAAGAATAAGTCAGCGAAACCCCGCAGCGATTTTGAATCAGGGCCAAGGGCCCCGGCACCGTTCCAATCCGGAGCTGGCCCTGGAAGGCCAGAACCCAGGGGGGCGAAAATCCCCAGGAAACTTTCGGCCAAAACATAAAGGGCCCGCCTTCAATACCTTTCAACAGACCGGGTGTGATTTTCCATTCTCCCTCAAAACTCTTTTCCATCGAAGTAAAAAGGTAGGTAGCGCCCCCCATTCCCGGGTTATCGGCCCCCAGCACGCTTCCCGTCTCGTCCCGGAACATTTCCAAAGTATAGGCGATGCCCTTTCGGACCGTGGAGAAACCCAAAACCCACTCGGTCTGGGCCGTTCCGTTCGGAAATAACCAATCCACTCCTTCGACCCTCAATTGAAAATCGGGAAAGGTCCCCGACAATTCCAAGCCCAAACCATCGCGCCCGTTCAGCACGGCAAAGCTGGGCGTAGCGGTGATGCCGATGCCCTTATTCACCAGTCTCCAGACCCATTCCTCCAACCCGCCCGCGAGCCACCGGGTCGTCCCTTCCAAACTCAAGTCGTCAAATAAAAAGCAACTGGCATCCACCGCTTCGCTGCCCAAGGGCTCATCCCTCTCCCAGGTTAAAGGAGCCAGGGGATAAAAATAATTGGTCGGCTGGTAAAAATGAGAGGAACCCCAATTGAAATTTTGGAGTCCGGCGGAAACTTCCAGAGGTCCGGATTCCCATTTCACAAAGGCGCGGCTGATCCTGGCGGATTCCAAATCATTTCCAACCAAAAACTCGTCATTATCCGCTTCCAAATGGACGAGATCATGATTCGAATCGGCCGGCCAAGAGGAGGGAAGATCGGAAGAAGAGGTTTGCAAATGGATTTCACCAGCCAAATCCAAGGAGAGGGAGGAGGTTAGGTCGCTGTGACCCTCAAGCAAAAGCCTTGAAAATTGGTAACTCTGAAGATCATAACCGGGGACTTGGTAAAATCCAGCGTCTTCGCTGGCCTTTCCGGAAAAAGCCACACCTTCAGCAGCGGACACGCTGCTTGAGTTTAATAAAAGAATCGTTATCAAACTTAGTGTCAAAAGGGATAAACATTTCATCGTTTTATTTTCACTCATTCAGTTTTAATAAGTTTTCCCGAAGTAATACAAGCGCCTCAACGGCTTTGGAACGAATGGAAAGCGTCACCTGACCGGAAAGAGGCGTCACTTCCGGATTAATCTCAATCACGAGCTTGTGGTTTCGAAGAGTCCTTTCCGGCAGGGCCGCGGCGGGGTGGACGAGGGCGGAGGTTCCGATGACCAGCATGGCGTCGCATTCCCCCGCAGCCTTCTCCGCTTGCGCCCAAATTTCATGCGGCAGTCCCTCGCCAAACCAAATGACTCCGGGCCTCGCCAAGGACCCGCATTGAGGACACTTCGGCGGAAGATTGGTCAATTCATGACGATCCTCCCACTCCCCGCACGAAGGAGAACCGGTACAGCGGACCATCCATAAACTACCGTGAAGCTCCAGGGGATTCCGGCTTCCCGCTTTCTGGTGCAGCCGGTCCACATTTTGGGTCGCCAGGGTCACTTGGGGGAAAAACTCCTCCATCCAAGCGATAACCTCATGCCCCCCATTGGGCTCGGCTCCCGCGATCTGCCGGCGTCTGGCCTCGTACCATTCCCAAACTTTTTTGGGATCCTCCGCAAAGGCCTCAGGTGTGGCTATTTTCACCGGATCTACTTTATCCCAAAGTCCGCCCTGGCCCCTAAAAGTTGAAATTCCCGACTCGGCGGAAATTCCAGCCCCGGTGAGGACAAAAATCTTTTGGCTGTCCCGAAGAGTTTGCAAAACTGGGGAGGGATAAAGTTCCGCCATTAGGGTTTCTGTCCGGAAAGAACCAGATCAGGCAGGGCTTTCTGGAAGGAAGGATAGGTTCCCTTTTCCAGCCGGTCGCTCCAACCCATTACCTTGCCCGTTTCCGGGTTGAGGAAATAAAAAACATTCTGGGCGCCCGAACCGCCGGGCCAATGCACCGCGGCCATGAGCGTTCTTTTTCCTTTTCGCTTGAAAACCGACAGGGAAATGTCCTGGAAGGAGGAACTGGGGGCGAAGGGCAGATGGATTTTCCACAGGAGTTTTTTACGCGGGTCAAAACAAAGGATTAGGCCTTCCCCGCCCTCGGCGGCGTAAGTATCGCCCCAGGGTCCCCGGACCGCGTCCCTTACATCCTTCAAACCGTCCGCTTTTCCCATGGACCAAACGATCTTGTCTTCCTGGTACAGAATCTCCTCAATGGTGGAATCGTTCAGAACGACCAGAAAATTATCGCTGTCCGGACTGACCCTCGCGGACAGGGGCGGGGCGGTTAATTTATATTCCCAGCGGATTTTTCCGCCGTTTTTTTGGGGATCGGCCAAAAAGATCCGCTTATTTTTGGCGTCGGCGGCCAGCACCAGGGCCGGGTCGCCGTTTTCATCCCAATTGATGGCCACCGCGCTTTGGATGGAGACATTGTCCAGCCCCTTCCAATCCCAAATGACCCGGCAGCCTTTCCAAACTTTGCGCAGTAAAAAGACGTTCAAGCCGCCGCCGGTCACCAGATATCGCCCCGAGGGTTCGGTTTGAACGTCCAGCAAGGGCCCCTCGGCCTCATATTCCCAATCCAATTTCCCGTGGGAATTCACATGGGTCAAAACATTCTTGTTTTTTCCGCAAATCAACAGCGGCGGAACGGAAATTTTATTCTTGGGGGTGGATTCCTGTGCTGACCCGCCCGCACACGCTAAATAAAAGATCCAGCCGCAAACGAGCGCCCATTCCCGCAAAAAAATTTTTCGAGGACGACGGAAAGCTGACGACGGACGACGGTCCTTCACGTGCACCAAAACCGGATGATTTCAAAACTGCGGTTGACCGCCCGAATGCGGGAGCAAAGGGTCGTCACCAAAAGGTCCTGGATACGCAGGGCCGTGGCGGGCTGTTCCCTTTCGAGTTTTTCATATTCCGATTGGGAAAGATAAAACACCACCGCGTTCTCTTCCACGATGGCGTCCGCCGACCGGGGCGAGCCATCCACTAGGGCCATTTCCCCGAACAGGCTTCCCGCGGTTAAAACCGTCAACAGATGCTCCTGGGGCGCCTTTTTTCCCTCCGGGATCACCTGCTTGCTGATCTTCACCTTGCCGGAACGGATGAAATAAAACCCGTCGCCCGGATCGTTTTCTTTAAACACAAAATCACCGGCCTTCACCGGAATTTCTTTCAAGAGGCCGGAAAGAAGGTTCCAATCCTGTTCCTTGAAGGCCCGGTAAGGCGCCGCGTCCTTGAAAACCGTCAAATC
>CAZHFP010000082.1:0-12129 GCA_964531065.1 uncultured bacterium | reverse complement strand
TCCCCACCACGCTAAAACCGCTTTTTGAAAAGCTGATGACGCACTTACCGCTTCGAACCGGTTGGGCCGAAAGACTCCCCCGCCAGATGGAATATGTCTTTTGTGACTTCAGGGGAAAGAAGCTGAACCGGTTGGGCTACTTCTTTTTGACAGAATCGGCCCTTAGAGCCGGGATTAAGAAGCACGTGACTCCCCATATCCTCCGGCACTCTTTTGGCTCCCATGCGGCCAACCAGACGAATACTTGGGAGCTTAAGGAACTGATGGGCCACCGGAATATCTCCACCACGGAAATCTACGTGAAGAACTTCAAGGCACCCGGCGTAGACCTTGCCAACCGGATCAGCGAGAGTTTGGGGATAGACGCAAGGCTTGTATCGCAAACGGTAGGAACCAAAGGGGAATTCAAATTCGTCCCAATTAACATGGTACAAATATTGAACCAGTTCAAAGAGGCCTGTGAAAAGCCATATAGGATAAAGGGAAAATTGGTGCCCGAGGTCGGACTTGAACCGACATGTCCGTGAGGACGATAGATTTTGAGTCTATTGCGTCTGCCAATTTCGCCACTCGGGCAGAGTGACCAACGCCCCCGGAGAAGGGGCAAGGGTCGTTATTTTAGAGTAACGACATGTAAAGTCAAGCCTAACTACCCTGACGACCATTACAACCCATCCGGGGAAAGCAGGGCAATCGTGGAACTCCCGGCCAAATTAAAACGTCCAAAGATTGGGAATCTAAAAGAAGACTTTGCGATGATTTTCACCCTCTTTTCAGGACATAACAATAATGTTATACTTCAAATTGAAGATATTCTTCTACAAGACAGCAACCGGTCACAAACCGGTTGAGGAGTTCATTTTCGCCCTTTCCGAGGAAGACCAGGTTCTTTTTAGAGGTCACAAGGATGGGATTGAAAGGGACGGGTTTAAATATCCTTATGTGGTTTTTAAACACTTGGAAGGAAAACTTTGGGAGATTAAATTCAAAGGCTTGGATGGGAACTACCGGATAGCTTACGTTGTCGTTTCGGGGGCGAGGATGTTCTGGCTACATGCCTTCAAAAAGAAAACCCAGAAAACATCCCTCAACGACTTTGATACGGCGGTAAAAAGGATGAAGGAGATTTTAAAAGATGAGAAAGAAACATAAGCCCTATTACGATCCGAGCAAGTTCTTCAAGAAGCTTGAAAAAGACCCGGAAATTCGCTTTTTGATGAAACTGCAGGAGGAGAAGTTTGCCCTCGCCACAGCCATTAAAAAAGCCAGGGAACACGCCGGATTAACCCAGGCGGCTCTGGCTAAAAAAATCGGCACCAAGCAAAGCGCCATTTCCAGGGTGGAAAGCGGTGTTTACCGCTCGGTTCCATCGTTGAGTTTCTTGCGAAAGATTGCCGTGGCTTGCGGCGCCCATTTGGGAATAACTTTCGATTTTCGTAAGGCGAGCTGACAGCTCTCCGCGAATCTCCCATTCTGGCCTTCTCCCGCTTGTCGGGCGTAGCCTTGGCGAAGTCCGATCGAGGGAGAAGGGATTTAACTTTTAAAAACCGGACCAAAACGTCATCAAGTCCAAAGGCATTGGATCTTCCAAAACAACCCGTTCCCCGCTAACAGGATGGGTGAATTCCAGTTTGAAAGCGTGAAGGGCTAAGCGGGGCAAGAGCAATTTTACCTTCAGCCATTCATCCCAACCCTTCTCATAAAAATGAAGAAAAGTCTCATCCGTCCCCGAGTAAAGCTTATCGCCCACAATGGGGTAGCCTAGATGCTCCAGATGCACCCGGATCTGGTGGGTTCGGCCGGTGAGGATGCGGGCTTCCACTAGGGAGAAATCCTGTTTCGCTTCCAAAAGCTTGAATTCCGTGACTGAGGGTTTGCCATTCTCGCGATCCACTTTCAATTTCATTCGGACGGCGCTTTCTTTATTCATTCCAATGGGGGCTTCCACACGGGTAGGGCCTTCTGGAAATTTACCGAAGACAATGGCGCGGTAGGTTTTTTGGATAGGATTAACGGCACCCTCATCCGGCACAGCCCCACCACCCCTCACCCTACCCTCTTCCGCAAGGGGCGAGGGAGGAGCAACGTCAACGGCACCCTCACCCTGGCCCTCTCCCCTCGAGGGAGAGGGGATTATGGCCAAGGAATGATTCCATTGGGCGAGCATACCCTTTAAGTATTTCTTATCCTTGACGAGAACGAGCAGTCCGCTGGTCTCCGCGTCCAGGCGGTGGACCAACTGGTAATCCTTGGCTTCCAGAATATCCTTTCGCAGAACAGCCATGAGGGTGTTTTGAAAATAGGCGCCGATGGCGTGGACTGGGAGGGGGGCCGGCTTGGAGACAACGAAAATGGAATGATCCTCGTAAACGACCCGGTAGTTCTTGTTAACTTCTGGCTCTTCCCAAGACTCTGTCACGTAAACCACCACATCCCCGGCCCTTAAGGGCTGACCCTCGGAGGCGGCATGCTCGTTGACCGTAACCCTTCCGTCCTGAACGCGTTCCCGCCATTGGGAACGGGTAAGGTAGTGAAAGCGGCGGCAAAGAAAATCCAGCAGGGTCTGGGAGCTTTTGTTCTTGATGACGGTGGTAAGGGAGACCTGTTCACTTGTCTTTTCCGAGGATTTTTTCATTTATCTGTCATTGCGAGGAGTGGATTTTACGACGAAGCAACCCCAGTTCACGGGTTGTGTATTCTTCAAAGTTTTGTTGATAGGTCTTCCCATTTTTGATTCATTCCCCGCACTAAATCAATTTTCTTTTGCCGTGATCCACCTTTTATTTTTTTCTCACGAGCGATAGCGGCAACAATATCTTCAAACATTTCATAAAAAACTAGCTTGTCAGCATGATAACGTCTGGTAAACCCCTTCATCAAACCGGATTTGTGTTGGGCTATTCTTTTTTTCAAATCATTCGTTCCGCCCGTATATAGGGCGGTATTGTTTTTGGAAGCGGTTATATAAACATAATAAGGCATATTACCCACCCATAAACTGGGGTTGCTTCGTCGCTAACACCAATGAAGTGACGCTCCTCGCAATGACAGAAAAACCTTAAAGCATGGACTGCGGGTCGATGTCGACAGAACGGCCGACGCCGGAGGGCACTGACAGGGAAGCGTCAAGCTTGCTGATCAATTGCCGGATCGAAAGCGATTTTTCCGCTTTGAGCAAAATTTGAAACCGGAACTCGTCCCTCAATTTAAATATTCCCGCCGGGGCCGGGCCCCGAACCTCCACATTAAAAGACCGGGCTTGGCGGTTCAGAAAAGAAGCCGCTTCTTCCGCGGCCCGGTTGGCTTTTTTCTCATCCTTGTCGCGGAAAATCAAAAGCCCCAGCCTCGAAAAGGGGGGATAGCCTAAATCCTTGCGCAGTTCCAATTCCCCTTTCCAAAAACCTTCGGTGTCATGACGCGTCGCCGCCTGGATGCTGGGGTGGCCCCCGTTGAAGGTTTGCAGGTAGATCGTTCCCTCTTTTTCCGCCCTTCCGGCGCGGCCCGAAACCTGGACAAGGAGCTGAAAAACTTTTTCCGGGGACCTAAAGTCCGGCAGGGCCAGCCCCGTATCCGCCCCTACGATCCCCACCAAAGTCACGCCGGGAAAATCGTGGCCCTTGGCGATCATTTGGGTCCCCACCAAAATATCAATTTCATGGCGGCGGAACTTGTCCAATATTTTCTCGTGGCTTCCCTTTTCCTTGGTGGTATCCAGGTCCATCCGGGCAATGCGGGCTTTGGGGAATTTCGTCTTGAGTTCCTCTTCCACCTTTTCCGTGCCCAGTCCCACCTGCTGGATGGTTCCATCTTGGCAAGTGGGGCATTTTTCCGGGATGGGTCCCTGCCAGTCGCAATAGTGGCAAAGGAGAAAAATACCTTTAGAGCTTTTATGCGACGTAACGGGAATCGAGCAGGAAGGACAATGGACCTGCGCCCCGCACTTGAGGCAAAGGGTCAGGGTGTTAAAGCCCCGTCGGTTGAGGAAGAGCATGGTTTGCTCGTGGCGTTCCAAGTTTTCCTGGATGGCTTCTTCTAAGGCCATAGAAAGGATAGGACGGTCCTGGCCCCGGACGATCCACTCTTCCCTCAAATCCACAACCTTGACCTTCGGCAGGGCTTTGCGGTTGACCCGCTCCGGCATGGAAAGGAGTGTGTATTTTCCAAGCCGGGCGTTATGGACCGATTCCAACGAGGGCGTGGCGCTTCCTAAAATAGCCGTGGCTTTGCAAATCTGCGCCCGCATAATGGCCGCGTCCCGGGCGTGGTAGCGGGGCGACTTGTCCTGCTTATAAGAAGAATCATGCTCCTCATCCACCACGATGAGCCCTAAATTTTTGGCCGGGGCGAAGAGGGCGGACCTGGCCCCTACCGCCACTTTGGCTTCCCCTGCCGCCATCCGGCGCCAGTGTCGGATTTTTTCCGCCTGCCCCAAGCGGCTGTGGAAGACGGCGACTTGGTCGCCGAAACGGCGCGTGAAGCGGTCGACGGTTTGGGGGGTCAAGGCGATTTCAGGGATAAGGACAATGGCTTGTTTTCCCTTAGCGATAACTTCAGAGATGGCCCTCAGATAAACTTCCGTCTTGCCCGACCCCGTCACGCCTTGAAGTAAAAAAGTGTGAAAGGTGGAAAGGTTCAAATTCTTCTCGATCAACTCCAGCGCTGTCCTTTGCTGGTCATGGAGTTCAGGGCCCTTCTCCAAATTCACGTTTTCTTTTTTGGGTTCTGGGGATTCCTTGCGGGAGGAGCCTTCCAACTTCAGCTCTCCGAGTCCGGCTTTTTTGAGAACTTTCGCCAAGGCGCTGGTCCGGGGACTTAAAAGAACCTTGCCTTCGCTCAAGGTTTCAAATGTCACCTTTCGCATCGGCCCCTCTTCTTCCAAGAGGGCCAGAATCTTTTCTTTCTTTTCCAAGCCCTCGGGCGTCAGCACCAGGAAGCGTTTGGTCTTAACAAAACCCATGGGGAGGATGGCAAAGAGGGCCTCGCCTTCCGAACAGTAATAGTAATCAGCGATCCACTTGCCGAGTTTTTGGAGGTCGGGAGTTAAGAGGGGTTCGCTATCCAGGAGCGAATCGATGGCTTTGAAATGCTTGACATGGGCCGGCGCCTTGTCCGTGAGCCCGACGATGAAGCCCACCGTCTGGCGCCGGCCAAAGGGAGCGAAACAGCGCATCCCCACCTGGGCCAGGCCCTCGAGGGACGGCGGCAGCTTATAGGTGAAAACCTGGCGCAGGGGCAAAGGAAACACTACCTCTGCGTATGATTCGGTGGACATCTTTAAAACCCTTTAATTAGGAATGCGGAATTAGGAGTTAGGAATTTAAATCTCAATCCTGAAACTTTGCCGACAATGTTTAACAATTCCTAATTTACTTTGAGCCGCTGCCTTTGAGCCGCGGATCCAGCATGTCCCGCAGGCCCTCGCCCATCAGGTTATACCCCAGCACCGTCACGAAAACCGCTAAACCTGGAAAAGTCACCAGCCACCAGGCGTCGGTTAAATGGTCCTTCCCCTCCATCAACATATTCCCCCAGCTGGGCGTCGGAGGCTGGGCCCCCAGCCCCAAAAAGCTCAGGGAAGATTCCACCAGAATAGCCCCGCCGATGCCCAAAGTCGCCACCACCAGAATCGGACCCATGGCGTTGGGTAAAAGATGCCGAAGGATAATCCTGGCGTCGCTGGCCCCCATGAGCCTGGCGGCTTGCACGAATTCCCTCTCCTTCAAGGCCAGGATTTCGCCCCGGACCAGGCGGGCCACGTCCGTCCAAGAAGTTAATCCGATGATGACCATGACATTCAAGATGCTGGGACCCACGAAAGCGATGACCATGAGAATAAGGAAAAAAGTGGGAATGCAAAGGATGACGTCCACCAGCCGCATCAGGAACCCGTCCAGAAAGCCCCCGTAGAAACCTGCCAGCGATCCTACCAGGGTGCCGATGAAAATATAAATGGTCACCGCCACCAATCCTACCGCCAAAGAAATGCGGGAGCCGTAAATCAGGCGGCTAAAAACATCCCGCCCATACTGATCCGTCCCCATCCAGTGATGGAGGCCGGGAGGCAGGAGGCGGTCCGCGAGGGTTTGTTGGATCGGATCATAAGGAGCGATCCATTGGGCGGTCAAAGCCGTCAGAACCAAAATCGCGATGATGCCCGCGCCGGAAAACAAAAGAGGATGACTTTGAAAGACCGTCGTCCGTCGTCCGCTGTTCGTCGTTCGCAAATTCATTTAAACAACCTCATAAACTTAAATTTCTTTAGTCCACTTTTTCAACAAAGCCTTGCGGACGACGGACGACAGAGAGCGGACAGCGGTCGTTAATCGTACCGAATTCTCGGATCCAGAACCCCATAGGCCACGTCCGCCAATAAATTTCCCAAAAGCGTCAAAAAGGCCGTGATGATGCCGATGCCCATGAGGAGCGGGTAGTTGTGGGAAAAAACCGCCTCGAAGCCCAGCCGCCCCATCCCGGGCCAGGCGAAAATGGTCTCGATGATAAAACTACCCCCGATCATCCCCGGCAAAGCCAGCCCCAAGAGGGTCACCACCGGAATGAGCGCGTTGGGAAGGGCGTGCCGGAAAACAACTTGAAACTCGGAAAGACCCTTGGCCCGGGCCGTGCGGATGTAATCCTGCCGGATCACCTCCAGCATGCTGGACCTGGCGTAGCGGGAAATAGAGGCCAGCCCTCCAAATGTCGTGACCATCAGGGGCAGCAGGAGATGGGAAATGAGATCCCAACCCCGGTCGTACCATGGCATGAACTCGGCGTTGATGTCCTCCATGCCCGAAATGGGCAGGAGATTCCATTTAACCCCAAACAAAAGCATGAGCATGAGGGCGAACCAAAAGCTCGGCATGGAGAAACCAATGAAGGTAAATATCATCACGAAACGGTCCGCCAGGCGGTTTTGATAATAAGCCGCCGCCACCCCCATCGGAACCGCCAGGACGAACAACAGAACCAGCGACAGGCCCGAAAGCAGGAAGGTCGCCGGCAGTCTTTCGAGAATCACGTCCAAAACTTTCCGGTTATCCATGAAGGAATTTCCGAAGTCCAACCGGCAGAGCCGGCTCAACCAGTGCCAGTACTGCAGGTAAAGGGGGTCGTTTAAGCCGTAACTTTGGCGGAGCCGTTCGATATAACCCGGGTCCACCTTCAAGTTCATGGCGGCGTTCAGGCTGGCCGGGTCCCCGGGGGCCAACTGCATGATGATGAAGCTGATAATGGAAATACCCAGCAGCATGGGAGGGATGAGCAGCAGGCGGCGGAGGATATATTTCTTCATGTTCTCAAATCCAAAACGTTATTGGGGCGCTTCTAAAAAAATCTCCCTCGCCCCTTGCGGGAGAGGGCGGGGTGAGGGGTGCTTGATGATTGAGGTACCGATTCAAAAATTCTTTTACCCAAAGAAAATTCTTTAAGGCACCCCTCACCCTACCCGCTCCCGCAAGGGGCGAGGGACACGAACGCAAACCCTTTTGAGGACGAGGAATTATTCAAGGGACGAATTTTTGCTGGGCCGCGGGCACGTACCATTTTTGAACGCCGATTTCGGGATGGATACGGATGGCCTCCGGGTCAATCGTAAACCCCTTAAACCGCTTGTGGACGGCCGCAAGATTTTTCGGCACGAACATGAAGGTATAGGGTTGTTCGTCGTTCAAGATGCTGTGGATCTGGTGGTAAATCTTCGCCCTTTTCTTCAAGTCCATTGTCCGGCGGCCTTCCATCAACAGTGAATCCACCCTTTTGTTTTTATAGGAAATGAAATTGTACTGATGTTCCCCGGTCTGGCTGGAATGCCAGGTGGGATAAAGATCCGTGTCCGGGTCGGGGGTTAAGGTCCAGGCCAAGAGCACCGCGTCAAATTTTTTCTTGTTCACGTATTGGGACAAGAAGGTGGTCCATTCCACCACCTGGATTTCCATTTGGATGCCCACCTGCTTCAACTGCTGCTGGACAATGGTGGCGGTTCTTTCCCGGGCGACCGCTCCCTGGTTGATCATCATCGTGAACTTAAACGGGGTGTCCTTCCCCTTCACCAATTTATGGAGTAGGCCGTCCTTGCCCGGTTTCCAACCGGCTTGGGCGAAAAGCTTCTGGGCCTTTTCAATGTCGTAGGGCCAGGGCTTGATGGCTGGATTGGCCGCCCAGGAACCCAGGGGAAAGGGCCCGGTGGCGATCGTGCCGAACCCATAGGAAACATTCTTCAAGATGGTGTCCCGATCGATGGACATCGTCAAGGCCTGGCGGACCTTCTTGTCCTGGAACAGCGGATTAAGCTCGTTCCAACCAATGTAGCTGTAGGCCAGATCCTGGGCCGGGAAGGAGTTGTAGTAGTCCTTGTATTTGGGCGTGTCGGTTTGGCGGACATACTGCTCGGCGGTCATGGTGGAATGGGTCCAGGCCCCCATCGCGTCGATGCCCCCATTCAACAATTCGAGAAACTCGGTCGTCTGGTCGGTGATGATGCGCATGACGAATTTTTTGATATGGGGCGCCCCTTCCCAATAATCCGGATTGGCTTCCAGCACGATCTTCTGCGCCGTCTTCCATTCCACGAATTTATAAGGGCCTGTTCCCACCGGGTGGCGGTTGAAATCGCAGTTGTTGATGTCCTGTCCTTCCAACAAGTGTTTGGGAAGGATATTGTCGAAGGTGCCGGAGAGGGCCGGCGCGTAGGGCCTCTTATAAACCACCTTGACGATGTAGGGGTCCATGATCTCAACGCTTTTAATATCCTGATAATTGCTGCCGGCGGGCGTATTGACCGTGGGGTCGGAGTAAACCTTATAAGTGAACACCACGTCATCGGCGGTGAATTCCACCCCATCGTGGAACTTCACGCCCTTGCGCAGGTAGTAAGTGATCGTTTTGCCGTCTTTCGAGACAGTCCAGCGCTCGGCAAGGCAGGGGAGGGGTTCCATCTTTTCGTTGAAACGAAGAAGCCCGTTGAAAACCAGGTCCGCGATATCGGCCCCGCCCACCTCGTCAATGAGCGGAGGATTAAGGTTTTTCGCGTCGCCAATGGTGGACTCCACCAGCATATCCCCGTCGGCAACCGGACCGTCGGTCGCGTAGATCTTGGGATCCTTGTGGGAGCAGCCAGAAAGGATGATTGCCGCCACGGTTAAAGCCAGCGCGGATTTTTTGATCATGATTCAATTCCTTTTATCTTATCTGTCATTGCGATCGGACTTCGCTAAAGCTACGCCCGACAAGGGAGCCCGACAACTTGTGGGCCGAAGCCTCGGCGGAGGCCCAAGCAATCTCAGTTCCTAAAACCCCCTCGCCCCTTGAGGGAGAGGGCGGGGTGAGGGGTGCTTTAGCTTTTTAAACCACCCTCATCCTGGCCTTCTCCCCTCAAGGGAGAAGGGAAACAAATTAAAATCTCTTGCCTACCTGTGCCTCCAGTCTTCGCTAAAGCTTCGCCCGACAAGCTGTGGTCTCGACAGGGACCTGTGGTTAATAGATTTTACGCTCCGTGGCACTTCTTGTATTTTTTCCCGCTGCCGCAGTAACAAGGATCGTTGCGGCCGACCTTGGGTTCTTCCCGGCGGATGGTGGCGATCTTCTGGGGCTGTCCCTGAGGCCCGGCTTCCGGAAGGGTTTCCCAGGGCTGGCCTCCCATGGGCGCGCCCATCGGGACGGTGTTGCCGCCCATCATGCCCATCGGCTGGGGCGCTTGCGCTGGAGCCTGCGCCATGGCCGCCCGGGGATCGAAGTCGGGATGTTCTTCTTTTATCTGCCTCGGCTGGTTGGCGGCGAAAAGATCCTCCATCGAATCCACGCTTTGGACCAGGAATAGAATCTTCATGGCTTCTTCCTTCACCCGTCCCACCAATTCTTGGAACATGGCAAAGCCTTCTTTTTTATACTCGATCAAGGGATCCTTTTGGCCGTAGGCCTGCAAGCCGATGCCTTCTTTTAAGTGATCCATGCTCAGCAGGTGGTCTTTCCATTGGTTGTCGACGACTTCCAGGAGGATGGCCCGTTCCAGGGTCCGCATGACCTCCGGCTTTAAGGCTGCCTCTTTTTTCTCGTAAGCCTTCAGCACTTCTTCTTTCAAGGTGTCGTAAAGGGCTTCCCGATCCACCAGGTGGAAATTCTCTTCTTTCCAATCCAGCGGCTGTTGGAAGACGCCGTGGAACCATTTTTTGAGGCCTTCCAAATCCCATTCGTCGGTTCTTTGTTTTTCCGGGGCGTAGGTATCCATGCCCAAAACCGCCACGTCCGCTAAAATTTCAACGACATGGGCCCGGATATCCGATTCCCGGAGGACCCGGTTGCGTTCTTTATAGATAACCTCGCGCTGTTTGTTCATCACGTCGTCGTATTCCAGCAGGTGCTTTCGGATGTCGAAGTTGTGGCCTTCCACCGCCTTTTGGGCCCTTTCAATGGACTTGGACACCAGGGGGTGGGATATCACTTCCCCTTCTTCCATGCCCAGCTTGCCCATCCAATTTTTCAGTCGGTCGGTGCCGAAGATACGCATCAGATCGTCTTCCAGGGAAACGTAAAATCGCGACAGACCCGCGTCGCCCTGGCGTCCCGAACGGCCCCGGAGCTGGTTGTCGATGCGGCGGCTTTCGTGGCGCTCGGTGCCGAGCACGGCCAAACCCCCGACTTCCTTGACCCCCGGCCCCAGCACAATATCCGTACCGCGGCCCGCCATGTTGGTGGCGATGGTCACCGCCGCCGATTGTCCCGCGAGGGAAATGATTTCCGCTTCCCTTTCATGGAACTTCGCGTTCAGCACCTCATGCTTGACGCCGTTTTTCTTCAACATCGACGAGAGCATTTCGTTTTTCTCGATGGAAACCGTCCCGACCAGGACCGGCTGTTTCTTGGCGTTCAGTTCTTTAATTTCCTTGGCGATGGCCTCGAATTTTTCCCTTTCGGTGCGGTACACCGCGTCCGAGTCGTCATTGCGGACCATGGGATTGTGGGTGGGGATGCCGATGACATCCAGGTTGTAGATCTGCTGGAACTCCGCCGCCTCGGTTTCGGCGGTTCCTGTCATCCCGGAGAGCTTCTTATACATACGGAAAAAATTCTGGAAGGTGATGGTGGCCAGGGTCTGGTTTTCCGCCTCGATCTTAACCTTTTCCTTGGCCTCGAGGGCCTGGTGGAGCCCGTCGCTGTAGCGCCGGCCCTGCATGAGGCGTCCGGTGAATTCGTCGACGATAACGACTTCCCCGTCCTTCACAATGTAATCCACGTCCTTCTTGAAGATGACATGGGCCTTCAAGGCCTGGTTGACGTGATGGACCAACTGGACGTTTTTATGGTCGTAAAGATTATCGACCTTCAGGAGTTCCTCAACGTGGCGCACGCCCTTTTCCGTCAGGAAGGCGGAACGGGTTTTTTCTTCCGTGTCGTAATCCAGTTCCTTTCCTTTTTTAAGGGCCGGAATGATGCGGTCGATCTTGTAATAGAGATCTGTGGATTCCTCGCTGGGCCCGGAAATAATCAGCGGGGTCCTGGCCTCATCCACCAGGATGCTGTCCACCTCGTCCACGATGGCGTAGTTGAGCGGCCGTTGAACGACGTACTCCAAGGAAGTCGCCATGTTGTCGCGCAGGTAGTCAAAACCCAGTTCGTTGTTGGTGCCGTAGGTAATGTCGCAGTTATAGGCGTCCTTGCGCTGGGACGTGGAGAGGCCGTGCTTGATGACGCCGGTAGTGAGGCCTAAAAAGGAGTAGATATTTGCCATCCCTTTGAAAATGCCCCGGCCCAAGCTGTCGCGTTCGGCCAGGTAGTCATTCACGGTCACCACATGGACGCCCTTACCTTCCAGGGCGTTGAGGTAGACGGGCAGGGTGGCGACGAGGGTCTTGCCTTCGCCGGTTTTCATTTCCGCGATCCGGCCCGAATGGAGGACCATCCCGCCGATCAACTGGACATCAAAGTGGCGCATGCCCATGACCCGCTTGGAGGCTTCCCGCACGACGGCGAAGGCTTCCGCCAGAAGATCATCCAAGGTGGCTCCCTTGGAGAGGCGGTCCTTGAACTCGCCGGTTTTGGCCTGGAGCTGGGCGTCGGACAGGGCCTGGATGGCCGGCTCGAGGGCGTTGATCTCATGGACCTTGGGCCAGAGTTTTTTGACTTCCCGTTCGTTCT
>CAZHFP010000081.1:0-12153 GCA_964531065.1 uncultured bacterium | reverse complement strand
GATCCTCACCTCTGAAAAATCCAACTCCATTCGGTATCAAATCAAGGCCGGAAAACTTACCATTTCTTCCAAGACTCCCGACATGGGGGAAGCTAAGGAGGACATGGACGTCAACTATAAAGGCGAGGAAATCAGCATCGCTTACAACGCTAAATATGTGTTGGACGTTTTGAAAAACGTTGGCACGGATACGGTTAATATCGAACTCACCCAACCTTTAAGCCCCGGCGTCCTGCGTCCCAAGGGGGATGCCGATTATCTTTGCGTGATTATGCCCATGAGGGTCTAAAGAGCAATTAGGAATTGGTAATGAGGAGTTAGGAATGAAGGGCCCGGGAGAAATCCTGGGCCTTTTTTGTTGGGGAAGACCGGTTAAAGAAGGGTGGGGATTTTCTCGAGACTGCGGGCGGTCACAAGGGCCAATTGAAAGATACATTCGGGACAGTAATAGAGGTGGCGCTCAATTTGGCCTTTTTCTGGATGTTTTAAAAGACGCTCCTGATAAACCGGTAGTTTTTTTCGAACGTCCTCGCATTGAATTTCTTCCATGACACCCACCCTGCCCTGAGGTTCTCGAAAGGCCCTTATTTTTCCGGCAAGAAAAACAATCATCCTATTATCAGCAGAGTCCGTGCCAATAAATGTGAATTCTAAGTTACGTTTGAAATCGGCGGGTTAAAAGGCTTTTCGTCCCCGGGGCTTTTTCCTTTAACGCGAAAGCTGGTTCGAGGGCATTCCGGTGAAACAACAAAACCGTTGTTTTCCGTAAAAAATTTCACGATCGAGGGCGAGGGACTGGCGCTTTTTAATGTAGTACCGCGATCTTAAGTATTTGCCGGTCATTGACCGTGCCGTCGTTGTTTAATTTTTCCACAAGGGCCAAGTAGATGCCGCTGGCGGACGAATCTGCGTTCCAAACCGTTTGGTTGGTACCGGGGACGCCTTGGAATAGGCCTACCCATTCTCCCGCCAAGGTGTAAATTTTCGCTCTTAACGTGAACCTTTGGCTGGAACTGACTTTGAAGGTGACGCGGTTCTGGCCGTTGGCGGGCCTTAATAGATTCGGCTGGGCGGTAATGGCTTCATTGCTGGAGGCTTGACCCGCAGTTACCAGAACCTCCCGGGTGATTTCCGTTGGTCCTTCTCCCTTACCGGTCCAGTGGATAACTAAAAAGTATTGTCCATTGGTCACAATGGCCCCGGAGTCGCTGGTTCCATCCCAAACCAGGGAGATGGGCGAACCGGAAGTTTGTACCTGAATATGAACCTGGGATTCTGGACCGGGAGATCCCGGTTGAACCACCTTTTCATTTAAAACCACGTCCGTCATTTGGGTTCCATCGAAGTCGTCCACCATCGAGTAAAGATGTTTAACGATTTCACCCGCTTCGTTAAAAATACTCACCGAAATTTTCGCCAAGGCGCGGTTCACGATCGCCGGTTGGGTCACCGTAGTAACAACGCCCAGGTCATCCACATTATCCATTTTGATCAGGTAACCCCCGTTGGAAACTGGGTCGCCATCGGCGTTCTTTCCATCCCAAGTACCCAAGAGGACCCCGTCATGGTAGACGTCAATGCGGCCGCCGGGTCCAGAGAGGCTGGTAATGCTGTCCCCTTTCAAGTTGATGCTGTTAATCGGCTGGGAATATTGACGGACGAACAATTGGCGCACGAGTTCTCCCGCCTCGTTGTACACCCCGACCTTGACCGTGATGTCGCCCGAGACTTTAACCGTAACGCCGGAGGTCAGCGAAGAGGCTAACCCAACGCAATCCAGCTTGGCGCTATTCACAATTTCCGTTCCACCCGCCACCAGCGAATCAATTTGAGCGCTGTAAGTTAGTTCGTAGGCTCCCGGCGAGAGGGGCGAGGGAAGAGACCATTGAATGACTGAAACGCTGGAGTTAAAAGTCGCGCCGCCGGCGCCGATGACGCCGAACCCATTAAAACTTACTTCGGAAGGAAGCCGGTCGGACAAAACGACGCCGTTCACAAGGTTGCCCAAAACCGTGACGCCGATCGTGTAAACCAGCGTGTCGCCGGATTTCGCCGAGGATGAGGAAACGGTCTTTCCCATTTTAATATCCCAAGTGGGAGTGGGCGTCGATGTGGGAGTGAAGGTGGAAGTAGGCGTAAAGGTGGGCGTGGGGGTGTGGGTGAGAGTGAAAGAAAAAGTCTCCGTCGGGGAATTCGTCGGGGTAAAACTGAATGTCGAGGTTGGTGTATTGGTAAGGGTGGGAGTGAAGGTAGGGGTGAAGCTATTCGTAAAAGTAAAGGTGGGAGTCGGGCTGTCGGTGGGCGTTGGACTGTCCGTTTTGGTGGGCGAGAGGGTCGGGGTAGGGGTCATCGTGGGCGTGAAAGTTGGGGTGAAGGTATTCGTGTAAGTATAGGTGGGCGTCGGGGTATAAACGCAAGCCAGGGAAATTTTTCGGACATACCCCAAATTATAATCATCCACAATCATATTGCCCTGGTTGTCAAAGAGAATGGCCTCCGGATGGGAAAATTCAGCGGCAAGGACCGTTCCGTCCAAATAGCCGGCGATCCCGGTCGTGACTCCTCCAGAAACGGTAACCGTGCCGGCGAAAGTGGTAATAATGCCTGTGGCGCTGTCAACCTTTCGGATGACATTGTTGTCGTCGTCGGTGAAGTAGATCATGTCGTTACAACCTACCAGGATACCGTCAGGTTCCTCGCTCAAGTCGGCGAGGGTAGCCGGCCCGCCATCGCCCGAGAAACCTACCTTCCCCGTGCCCGCGAAGGTGGTGATGATGCCGGCCCCATCGACTTTGCGAACCACGTGGTTATCCGAATCGGTGAAATAAAGGTTGCCCGCCGAATCAAAATTCATGCCTTGGGGTTCCGCCAGGGTGGCCAGGGTCGCAGGCCCGCCGTCGCCCGAATAACCCCTCACGCCTGAACCTACGATGGTGGTGATGATTCCAGTGGTCCTATTGACCTTGCGGACCGCGTTATTATTCGAATCAGCGATAAGAAGATTGCCCGTGGCATCAAACTTCAAGCGCAAGGGATTCATTAAGGTCGCTAAGGCCGCGGGCCCGCCGTCGCCGGAGAAGCCTCCCGCGCCGGTGCCGACTAGGGTCGTGATGATGCCGGTCGTTTTATCCACTTTACGGACAACGTTGTTGTAGTAATCGGAAATATAAAGATTGTCCTGTGCGTCAAAGATCAGGCCCGAGGGGTAATTAAAAGAAGCTAAGGTCGCGGGCCCGCCGTCGCCCGAGTAACCGGGGGTAAAGGTTCCGTCGCCGGCGACGAGGGAGATAATTCCAGTGATCCGGTCCACTTTTTGGACCAAGAGATAATTGGCATTGGCGATATAGATATTTCCCTGGGAATCGAGGGCGAGATCCTCGGGGGCGCTGATATTCGCTAAGGTCGCGGGCGCGCCATTCCCTAAAAAACTAACCGGACCCCCTCCGGCTAGTGTGGTGACCATCAAGCTTTGGGCTGACAAGGGACAAAGGGATCCCAGCCAGGTAAAGACCAAGCCATAAAAAAGGTTTTTAGGGTGAAGTCTCATGGGTTTTACGGTCATGGTTGTTAAATTCCTCAATCTCTAGACGGGCATCCTTCCCTTTAGTTCAGGCTGGGTGGATAAGTTTTTATCCAGGAAAGACAAGGCTTTTTAAGGAACGGAGGGGGCAGGCCCTGCTTGACATGACATGATTTTGTACAATATCATGTCATTACGAGGTGTCCCATGAAAACCGTCACATTCAGCCAATTGCGAAACAACGCCAAGAAATACTTCGATGCCGTGGAAAAGGGGGAGAGCGTGGAGGTATACCGGCACGGAAAACCGGTGGCCATTGTCTCTCCAATCCCAGAAAAGCCAGCTGGCACCCGACGAAACCTTTTCGAACCCATCCGAATTCCGGGTGTTTCAGCCAGCAAGAACATCATTGAAGAAAGAAGACGGAGCCGATTTTGAGGATTTATTTTGACTCCTCCACCCTTTTAAAAAGATATATCGAGGAATCGGGCAGCGATCAAGTCAGGCGGAAGTGGGAAGAAGCTTCCGAAGTCATCGTCAGCGCGCTTTGCGCGCCGGAGGTGGTTTCGGCTTTTGTCCGTTTGAAACGCGAGAAAAAATTGAACGAAGAAACCTACCGGATTCTTAAAAACCATTTTATCTTGGATATGGGCCAGGCTTCCGTGGAAGCCGTAGACGAGGAAACGTTAAGAGAGTCCGTTCAATGTTTGGAAAAAACCGGAATTAAGGCTTCCGACGCGATCCATTTAGCCACGGCCTTAAGAACCGACTGTGAACTTTTCCTATCAGCCGATGTCCAGCAGCAAAAAGCCGCGCGAGCCCTCGGCCTTAAAGTGGAAGTGATATAACGCAATGGCCTTAAAAACTCCCCAACCCATTCAGACCCTTTCACAGCTCCTTTCCCAACTGAAGTCCCGGGAGGATTTGAGAGACCGGATCAAGCACGTGGAAATGATCGCCCCTTCTAAGGCGAGGTTTCACGATTGGCCCAAGACCCTTTTGCCGGAGCTCATTAAGGTTTTGGAGAAGTCCGGCTATGACGCCCTTTGGACCCACCAGGCCCACGCGGTAGAAGCTTTGCACCGGGGAAGCCACGTGGCGGTCACGACGCCTACCGCGTCCGGCAAAACCTTGTGTTTCAATCTGCCGGTGATGCAGAAGGTCTTAGAAAATCCGAAGGCCCGCGCCCTGTACCTCTATCCCATGAAAGCCTTAGCCCAAGACCAGCTTAAAACTCTGCAAGAATGGATGGGGCGCCTCAAGGCCGCGAAGCTTCCGCCCTTCAGCGCGGAAATTTATGACGGCGACACGGCCACGGGTGTCCGGGCGAAAATCAAAAAAAATCCGCCGAACATTCTTCTGACCAATCCGGACATGCTGCACTTGGGGATTTTGGCTTTTCATGACGGCTGGGCGGAGTTTTTCAAGAATCTTAAATACGTGGTGGTGGACGAGGCCCACAGCTATCGGGGTATTTTCGGTTCCCACGTGGCTCATGTTCTTCGGCGGCTTCGCCGTATCTGCCGGCACTACGGATCCAATCCCCAATTTGTCACCTGTTCGGCGACCCTCGGGAATCCAGAAGAGTTTCTCACCCAATTAACCGGATTGAATTTTGAAATTATTTCAGAAACCGGCGCTCCGCAAAACGCCAAGACTTTCGTGTTGTGGAATCCGGACACCACATCCCCCTACACCGAGGCCGTGACGCTGCTGGTGGAACTTTTAAAAGCCGGCATGAAGACCATCGTCTTTACCAAGGCCCGGAAAATTACGGAGCTCATCAGCATGTGGGTGACCCAGGCACGGCCTGAATGGGCGTCGCAGATTAAAAGCTACCGAGCCGGTTACCTGCCGGAAGAAAGGCGGGAGATTGAGGCCCAGCTTTTTAAGGACGAATTGAAGGCCGTCATCTCTACTTCCGCGCTGGAAGTCGGCATCGACGTGGGAGGCCTGGACGCCTGCGTCTTGGTCGGCTATCCGGGAACCATGATTTCCACCTGGCAAAGGTCCGGAAGGGTGGGGCGCGGGGAATCGCCTTCGGTGGTTTTTCTCATCGCCATGGCTGACGCCATGGACCAATATTGGATGAAGCATCCCCATAAATTTTTCACTATGAAGCCCGAATCCCTGATGGTGGGGTTCGAGAACGAGAATATCGCCATGGCCCACCTGCGCTGCGCGGCCTCGGAAGTTCCCTTAACCCCGGAAGATAAATTATTTTATGGAAAACTTCTGGAGGAGCTTTTGCCCCCCTTGGTGAAGGAAGGCCGGATTTTGGAATCGGCCAACGGAGAAAAGTGGCTGGTGACGGACAAAAATCCCCAGAGGGGTCTTTCCATCCGCGACATGGGCGAAGGCTACCAAATCATCACGCGGGAAACAGGGGAGCTGATCGGGACGATTGACGGCATGAGGGCTTTCCGAGACTGCCACCCGGGCGCGGTTTATCTGCACCAGGGAACCCAATATGTGGTGAAGGAACTCCAATGGGAACAGCGCAAAATTTTAGTCGCGGAAGAGCCCATTGATTATTACACCCAGGTCAATTACGAGGAAGAAACCGAAATTTTGGAGGAACTGGAACGCCGTCCCTTGGGCGACGGGAAAGCCCAATGCTTCATCAAGTGGGGAAAGGTCAAGATCACCCAGCGCTTCATTAATTATGAGGTCCACCGCCTGGTGGATCACGGCCTTGTTTCCACCTATGCCCTGACCTTGCCGCCGCAAACGTTCGAGACCCGGGCCCTTTGGATGATCCTGCCGGATTTTCTCCAGCGCCGGCTGGCCGATTTAAAACTTCATTTCATGGGCGGCCTGCACGCGGCCGAGCACGGGACCATCGCCATGATGCCGCTCCATGTGGTTTGCGACCGCTGGGACCTGGGCGGTATTTCCACACCCGCCCACCCGCAAGTGCCCCAGCCGGTGATTTTTATTTATGACGGCTATCCGGGAGGCGTGGGGCTCACCCAAAGGGCCTATGAGACGATGGAGGAATTGCTCACCACGACTTTCGAGATGATCCGGGATTGCGAGTGTGAGGAAGGCTGTCCCTCTTGCGTGCAAAGCCCCAAGTGCGGAAGCGGCAACCATCCTTTGGATAAAAGAGGAGCCTTGATCCTATTGGGACACATTTTAGGCCGGGAGGACTTTCGTCCTGTGGTAGGGGCGCGATTCATCGCGCCCGTGGGCGTCATGAATGTCGCCACTACAGCCGTTCAATCCAAACCCGATCCCAACCAATTGGATTTGGCCGCCCCCTCCTCACCGAAGAAGGTAACCGAGAGAAGATCCGATTTTGAAGTTTTAATTAAAAATTCAACCTTCAAAATTAAAAATTCGGGTGGAACGCCCGATAAGACCGGCCCGGTTGTGTTTGATATTGAAACCCAATATTTGGCCGCGGAGATCCCAGGTGGCTGGAATAATCTGCCCGGCATGAAAGTCTCCTGCGCCGTGGTTTACGACGTGGACCAGGCCAAGTACTACACCTATGTCGAGGAAAACGTTCAGGACTTGATCCGGCACTTGAAGGCCTCCAGCCTGGTCATTGGGTTCAATTCCCTCCGCTTCGATTACGGCGTGTTGCAGGGCTACACCTCTTTCAAACTTCAAAGCTTGCCGACCTTGGACCTGATGGCGGACCTGCAGAAAAAATTAGGCCACCGCTTGTCCCTCGCGCATCTGGCCCAGCACACGCTGGGCGGGGCGGAGAAGAGCGCGGATGGGTTACTCGCGGTGCAATGGTGGAGGGAAGGGAAGTACGACCAAGTGATTGAGTATTGCCAGATGGACGTGAAGCTTACTCATGACCTCTGGAAGTTTGGTCGTGATAATAAACACATATTATTTGCGCATAAACAAAGCGGGGAAATTTTGAAATGTCCTGTTCAATGGTAGCCCATAAAATTAGGAATGAGGAATTCGGAGTTAGGAATTAGAGGCCGAATAAGAATATTGACTATTTCTGTTTTTTAAAAGATTCTGCAGAAGAGAAAATTATGGTTGGGTTTAAATTCTGAATTCCTAATGGGGAGGACCCTCTTGTTGTCCAAGCCGCGAAAAAACAGCGTAACCATCGAGCTTCCCATCATGTCTTTCGAGACGGACTACCAAGGCATCGTCAACAACACCGAGTTCATCCGCTTTGTGGAGCGGGTGCGCTATGCCCTATCCAAGAAACTTGGTTTTTCTTTCAAGCAGGTCCGCAACGCCAAGCTTTGGACGGTCATGGCCCATGTGGAAATCAACTACTACTCTCCGGGGCGTTTTGAGGATGTCATGCTTGGCACGGGCTGGATTGAGAAGGTGGGCAAAAGCTCCCTAACCATCGGCTACGAGTTTCGTTTGAAAGGCGTCAAACGATTGATCGCCGATGCGAAGCAAGTGATGGTTTTCGTGAATATGAAATTGAAACCAACGCCTATCCCCGCCCACTTGCGGAAACGTTTGTAATATCTGCTAATAATTTAGGTGGCATTGCACCCTATCCCCCCTTGTAAAGTGGGGAATTCGGCGTTATTTTAAACCTGCCCATTCTCAAGTTGAGAGGAAGACTTCATGCCGCCCAAGATGAACACCAAAGGACTTCAAGAACAGCTGATGTCCTTGAACCGCATCGGAATCGCCCTCTCCAAAGAGCAGGACCTCAACCAACTTTTAACCTTGATTCTTACCGAAAGCCGCCAGTTCACCAACGCCGAGGCGGGAAGCCTTTACGTCCGTGAGGGGCAGCAGCTTCGCTTCTCCGTCAGCCAGAACAACGTTCTCGAAGCCCGCAAGAAGGCCGAGATGAAGGCCCTGAAGAAGCCCTTGGATGTGATGCCTTCCACCTTTACAGGTTTTTACGTCTCGTTGGATAAGAGCTCCCTGGCCGGCTATGTGGGCGCAACGGCCAAGGTTTTGAATATTCCCGACGCTTATAAAATCCCCGCCGCCAAAGAATATAAGTTCAACCGTTCTTTCGATGAAAAAAATAACTACCGCACCAAGAGCATGCTGATTGTTCCCATGAAAGACGCCTCTGGCAACGTCGTCGGCGTCATCCAGCTGATCAATGCCCACAAGGGCAAATCGATCGTGGCTTTTGACAAGCATTACGAAAACTTAGTTCTCTCCCTGGCCAGCCAGGCCGCTATTACGATTAAGAACGCTATGCTGACGCAAGAATTAAAAGAAGCTTACTTGGATACCATCTTCCGCCTGTCCATCGCCGCCGAATACAAGGATGATGACACGGCCGTTCATATCCACCGCATGAGCCGCTACTCGGCGATTTTGGCCGAGGGACTGGGGCTCTCTCCCGCGGAAGTGGAGAGCATCCGCTACGCTTCGCCGATGCATGACATTGGAAAACTCGGCGTACCTGATTCCATCTTGATGAAACCGGGGAAACTCACTCCCGCGGAATTTAAGGAAATGCAGAACCACACAGTCTTCGGCGCTAAAATTTTGGAAAACGCCAAGGCTGAACTCCTGCGCGTGTCCGAAGTTATCGCCATCACCCACCACGAAAAGTGGGACGGTTCAGGCTACCCGAGAGGCCTCAAGGGCGAAAACATTCCCTTGTCGGGCCGCATCGTGGCGCTGGCTGACGTGTTCGACGCCCTCACCACCAAACGGTGCTACAAACCGGCCTTCTCGCTGGAAGAATCGATGAAGATCATCCGCGAGGGCACAGGCCGCCACTTCGACGTTAAAGTCGTCCAGGCCTTTACTGATAACATCGAGAAGATCCTCGCCGTCAAGGCCCAATTCAGCGCTTAAAGGCAGCCTTCCGCACCAGTCATTAACAGAGTAACTATAACCCTCATCCTTTCCTTCTCCCCTCAAGGGAGAAGGGACGTTTTTTCCCTCGCCCCTTGTGGGAGAGGGTAGGGTGAGGGGTGCTTCTGTTTTTTGTCATTGCGCCTCTCGAAATGAAAAGAAATTTTTTAAAAAATCCAACTTACGTTTGAATTTCCCTCTATTCGGACTAAACTATTTTCATTTCCCTAATGGGGCTCCGCCATGTTCATTCCAAAATCCATCGTCTGCCTCCGCGATTACTCTTGGAAATTATTCCAAGGCGATCTGGTTGCGGGATTGGTGGTAGGACTGGTAGCCCTGCCGCTGGCCATGGCTTTTTCCATCGCTTGTAACCTTCCACCGGAACGCGGCCTCTACACGGCGGTTGCGGCGGGATTCCTCATCTCGGCCTTGAGCGGCAGCCGGGTTTCCATCGGAGGGCCCACCGGAGCCTTTGTGGTCATCGTGGCGGGCATCGTGGCCAAGCACGGCTACGAGGGTTTGGCCATCGCCACCGGACTCGCGGGGCTCATCCTTATCGCGATGGGCCTCTCCCGCATGGGGACCATGGTCAAGTTCATCCCCTATCCGGTCATCACGGGCTTCACTTCCGGTATTGCCGTGGTCATCTTCAGCACCCAGGTGAAGGATTTCCTCGGGCTCAAGATGGGCCAAGTCCCTGCAGATTTCATCGCCAAGTGGGGGGCCTATTTCGACGCGATGAATACCTTCAATCCCTACGCCTTAGGGATAAGCGTTTTCACCGCGGCTTGCATCTTTGCGTGGCCCCGGCAATGGAAGGTTCCCGGCTCCATCGTGGCGCTTGTTCTCGTTACTGCGGTCGTAAGCTATTGGCAATGGCCGGTTGACACCATCAGCTCCCGCTTCGGCGGCATTCCCCAGGGTCTGCCTCAACTTCATTTCGTTTTGCCCACCTGGATCCAGGTAAAGGAACTGTTGCCATCGGCTTTCACGGTCGCGGCCTTGGCGGCGGTGGAGTCCCTCCTTTGCGCGGTGGTGGCCGACGGCATGATTGGCGGGCACCACAAGTCCAATATGGAATTGATCGCCCAAGGCATCGCCAATTGCGTTTCGCCTCTCTTCGGCGGCATCCCGGCGACCGGCGCCATCGCCCGAACCGCCACCAACGTCCGAAACGGCGGCCGCACGCCGGTGGCGGGCATGATCCACGCGGGAGTATTACTTTTAATTCTCATGACTGCCGGGCCCCTGGCGTCAAAAGTTCCTTTGGCCGCCCTAGCGGGAGTTTTGGTGGTGGTCTGCTACCACATGTCCGAATGGCACTCGTTCAAGTTCATCCTGACGGGAACCCGAAGCGACATCCTGGTGCTTGTTACGACTTTTCTTCTAACCGTCTTCGTAGACCTGACTATGGCCGTGGGGGTGGGATTGGTGCTGGCTTCCTTCCTTTTCATGCGCAAGATGGCGGAGCTCAGCCAGGTGAAGGCCATGACCCGCGAAAAGAAAACCGAAAGGGGAAGGGAACTCAAGGTGCCGAAGGACGTGGAAGTTTACGCCATCAACGGAAGCCTCTTTTTTGGGGCGGCCGAAAAATTAATGGAATTGGACCGGGCCGTCTTCAAGACGCCGAGGGTATTGATTCTGGACATGAGCGCAGTGCTTCACATGGATACTTCGGGATTGAAAACCATCCGGGATATCCGCCTGCAGTGCTTATCGCGGAAAACCAGGCTCATCCTGGCCGGGGTGCAGTCCCAGCCCATGGCGGTTTTGCACAAGGCCAAAAAGGTGGATAAGATCGGGAAGGAAAACTTTATGCCCAGCCTGGAGAAGGCCCTGAAGGCGGTTTAAGGTCCGGTTATTTCTGAACCAATCTAAACTTGAATGGGTCCCCATTCCGAACGATTTGAGAACCATCGAATTCCTTATAAAACGATGAAATGACTTCGCGAAACGGACAACCTTCTTACTCAACCTCGGCTATTAATTGCATATGACTTATTTTTTCGTTTTTATCAAAATCGATGCTTAGTTGAGTACCGTCTTTCCACTGAATGAGTACAAAGGTGTGCTCATCTTTCGTAATTTTTTGTTTATCGTATTTTTTCCCGTAAAGGGCCTCAATTTTGGACAACCTGTCGCCTAGCGCAAGGCCCTGACCCGTTATGCCGATTTCACTTCGTGGTTTTTTGCCCCACACATCAACTGCATAAGCTTTACTCACGATAACTTTTTTTGTTTTTTTATCCGTGTAATATACTGTTCCTATTCGCATTTTGAGACTTAGCCAATTCCAAATATAGGTTCTATCTCCACTTCCAGGTGGATACTGATCATCTTGTTTATCTGTAATAACCTCGACAGTTGATGCCCTGCCATTCGTTTTAAGAACTTGTCCAATAGTTGTTTCGTAAACATTCACCCCACAAAGTTTATGCTCGGCTTTTCCTTCGGCGATTTGATCATCGGGGAGATGATCGGCTAAAAGTTGGACCGGAAAAACAAAGGCAATGAAAAGTAATAAAAGATTCATTTTTTTCATAGTTTCATTGACTTCCCATTCCGAACGATTTGCGAACCATTAATTTTGAGTTTTAAAACTAGTTTTTTATTGAACGTTTAATTTCCAATCCACAAATCTTACATTTTTGCCCAAGTAACTGTTCACTATCATATTGGCTCCACGATAAAGACTTAATAGGGTTTCTAAGATAGAAAAAATTATTGCATTTCGTGCATTTCATAAAATTGGCCGACAAAACGCAGTAAATTAAAAAAAACAGATATCCAATCACAAAAACGTCAATCCAAATATCACTTTTTAATCCGATTAAATTTCCAAAATAAATAAAACATATAAT
>CAZHFP010000080.1:3182-12289 GCA_964531065.1 uncultured bacterium | reverse complement strand
GGTAGACGTAGGCCGGGCCAATGGCGATGCCGCCGGAAGCCGGAACCCCGTTAAAGATTTTTTCAGACAAGAGCAACTCCTTAAAAAAAGAAGAACCTTTTTCACCGCGAAGACGCTAAGTCCGCGAAGAAAAAATTTTTATTAAAAACTAACGGATAAATCCTTTTTGTCGTTCTCCGCGAACTTCGCGTCTTCGCGGTAAATTCTTCCTTACTCTTTTTCGCCGAATTTGTTCTCCAATAACTTCCTCAAGGCCGCGATCGCGTCCTTGGCGTCCTCGCCGTCGGCGGCGAATTCAATTTCCGTTCCCTTGGCCGCCGCCAGGGTCATGAGTCCCATCAGGCTTTTCGCGTTCACGTTCTGGATGCCGTGGTGGATCATGATCTGGCTCTTGAATTTATTAGCCACCTTAACCAATTCCGCCGCGGCCCTCAAATGGAGGCCCAGTTTATTGACGATGGTCATCTTCTCATTGAGCTTCATCGAAGCCTCCTTTTTTCATCCCGCGTCTTTCCCATTTCATGGGGCCACCCCCAAATGAAAAACCGGGCGGGCGCTTAATTCCGGCCAAAAGGCCAAAATCAGCGCGAACAATACCACCGCGTAAAACAACTGACTGGGGCTGATCTTCCGGTGCAGAGCGAAGGTAAAAAGCCCCACGATCGCCGTGAAGAAAGCCAGCTTGAGAATAAACAACCCCACTTCCGTTTCCAGAACCGATAAATTGACGAAAACAATCAAGACTCCCAGCAAAAGGATGGAAGCCAGCCTCAGACCTCGAATGGCTTCCTGAAAACCGTACTTGCGCAGGGTCAGGACCACCTGGTCGCTGTGCCGATAGCCCTGCACGAAACCCATGAGCCTGAGCCCCACGTGAGCCACGTTGTAAACCACTAAAAAAAGCAGCGGGATAATCCAGTACTGGCCCTTGACCTGAAAGGCCTGGGAAAGCACCAGCGTGACGGCCATGAGTCCGCAATAGGGGCGGATGGTGGCCCAAAAAAGATTATCCCCCATGGCGGCGATAGGGCCCATCATGCCGACTTTCAGCGCGCTGATTTCCTCTTCTTTTTGTTTTTGCTTCGCCTTGGGCAGTAGCTGCTTTTCCTCTTCCATGCGGATGACCGCTCCCAAAACGAAGGAAGCCATATAGGGATGGGTATTGAAATATTCCAAATGCCGGGACAACGCCTGGGCCCGCTCCTCGGGCATGGGATAGATTTTTTTGAGCACCGGCAGCAGCACGTAAGCCACGCCATAACTTAAGTAGCGCTCGAAATTCCAAACGGTTTGAATAACGAAAACCCGCAGGAAAGACACGGCGTAGTCCATGCCGTTGATGCGAAGAACCCGCTTCTCGTCGGGCGTCATGAGGTTTCCCCCTTCCCCACGTAAAAAAGCGTGAGAATAAAACCGGCGAAAAGGGCCATGGAGACCAGGTAAACGCCTTGAACTTGGAAGAAAACCGCCAGGCTCATCGTGGAGATGATGGACAAGATCAGGTAGACCGCCGTTTTCTTTTCCACTAAAAGGTCGATGACCGCCGAGCAGCCCAGGGCCAAGAGAAGCCAATGGGCGTAATACAAACCCTCGATTACTTTTTCCGAGAGGATAAAAAACAACCCCGAGCTCCAATGGGCCAAGGTCAGGCTCGCGGCCGCGACCAAAAACCCTTTCAAAAAAAGTTCGGCCAGCACCAGGCTGTTGATCCACTCGAAGGTTCTAAAATGATTCCCTAAAGCCATCCGCTGGGCGAAATGAATCCAGCGGACGTGAAACTTGCGTAGAAGGACCTCGGCTTCCGTCGCTAAAAAGGCCAAGGGAATGGCGATCCCTAAGGTGTAGGTCATGACCGCTTCCGGGGGATATTGATGGTTCGACAACTCGCAGGCGAAAGCCACCGAAGCTCCGGTCAAGACCGTCAGATCCAGGGGAAGATGGGCGCCCACGGGCACATCGCCGATCCAAATCAGTTCAATCAAAGCGCCCAGCTCCAGACCGATTCCCGGCTGGCCCACCAGCCAGCCCACCACCGGACCCGTCACGATCGGGCGCGAGATCATGAACTGACCCACCGCCGAAACGTCGAGGCTGAAAAAAGCCATCAAGAGGGATACGGGAAACCAATGGGCCATCATTTTCCGGTTTTCCTCTCCAAAAGACGGGTGACAACTTGGGTTTCGAATGTTTCCTGGGAACGCAAAGCGACTTCCCAGCCCAGCATCAGGCAGGATCCCTGGTACACCCGCTCGAACCCGCCCTCGGATTGGGAAATGGTTTCCACGGGGTAGCGCCAAAAATGCGCGGGTTTTTCCGTTTGAAAATTAACTTCCAGCCCGAGCCAGCCGTCCGTGAGCCCCATTTCCTTCACGTCCCTCTCCTCGCCCAGTGAAAAAAGCCGGGGCTGGGAAAGTTCACGGCCCTTCACGAAATAATTCCGGTCGTCCGCGTCGCCCGCCAGCAGGGTGAGGTTCCATTCGGCCAGGAAAAGAAAATTCAGGTTTTTCGTCCCCTTATTTTGGACTTCATAGAAAGCCTCCAAATGGAAGTCTCCCGCCCCAAATTGGAGCTTCTTGGTCAACCGCGCCGGCGCCCCGTCCAGCTGTCCTTCCCGGGAAAGTTGAATCTGGGCGGTCTGCCCCTTTTTCTTGGGTTCGTGAACCTTGGCCTCGAAAACCAAATTCCGGAAATTCCCCAGCTCCTGGTAGCGGCTCTTCATCATTTGTTCGGCCGTTGTTCCGGCCGGAACAAAATGCTCGACCAAGCTGGCCCGCCGGGCGCTGTCGTAAAAAAGTTTGTGTTCTAAACCCGGTTCCTTCGTTCTCACTTGGTCATGGATGCTGGCGACTCCGCCTTGGGCCTGGCCTTGGGTGGCGAGAGCTAAAAGTTTGCCGTGATAGGCTTCCTTGCGGCGGGTGAGGGTATCCGAGAGGTTGATGGGATTTTTAAGATAATCCAGTTCGGTCAAGACCCCGCCGCGGGCGGGTTCCAATATCGCGTGATAATTGGCGCTTTCGACGATGATTTCATCGCTGCCGTCTTTATTAAAATCGGCGGTGATGACTTTAATGCCATGGGCGGGGGCGGGCAGCAGCGACTCGGCCAGTTTTTCCGCCTCAACCAGCTGGCGGTACACGGCGAAACGCAGGTGGTTCAAATAAAGCCCTCCGAAAACACCGTGCCAATAGGGGCAATTGCACTCGCCTCGGTATAAGGCCTTTTCCGCTTCTTCTAGAATGGCTTTTTGTTTGGGCGTGGATTTCTTGGCCAGCGCCTTCCTGGCTTCTTCGACCTTATCGGAAACCCACAATAATTTTTTGTGCAGGTGGCCGCTTTCCTCGTACTTCACCAGGAAGTTGCGCCAGAAACCGCCCTTCAGGTAGCGCTCAAAGCGGGGCATCTCGCCCCGGTCCCGGACTTCATGGCGGACATGTTCATATTCCTCAGCGGCCTCGGCGGGCAGGGACCATTCCCCCATTTCGGTATAGGACCCGGTCGGCAGGTAGATCGTTCCCTTAGCCGGATGGTCCTGGGCGAACTCCGCGAAGGTAGCTAGGTTGAGCCAGGTTGAATTTTGCTCCAAGGCTGTGAAAAATTTTTCGAGCCAGCCTTCTTCGTAAACCCACTTGTAGGTGTCGGGCCAACCGCCGAATTTTTCGCCGTCATCCATCAGCACCACGCACCGGTCGCCTCCTTCAGTGGCGACGGACCTAAGGTAATCAATACCCTCTTCCACCGAGTGAAAGGGAATCATGTACCGCATCTTCTCGGAAATGGGGAAAACCCCGGTGGTCTCGCCCTGTTCTTCCATAAGATAGTAGCCGAAGGTTTCCTCTTCTTTGAGCCCCGCGGCCTTGAAGTGAGCGTCGTCCATGACGATATACTTGACGCCCGCCCGGGCCAGATCCTTCGTCAAGTGCGGTTCCCAAACCCTTTCCGCCGTCCACATGCCCTTGGCCTCAGCCTTGAACTTGCGCTTCAAATAATCGGTCAGCATCCGGATCTGGCCGAACTTGTCCCGATCGGGCAGGATGGCCAGGATGGGCTCGTACATTCCGCCGGTGAAAAACTCAATCTGTCCCCGGTCGGACATTTCTTTGAGCAGCTTAAAATAATCAGGGCGGTTTTCTTCCAGCCATTCCAAGAGGGGCCCGGTCACGTGGAAGGCGCACTTGACCTTGGGGTGGCGGTGCAGAATGCGCGCGAAAGGCTCGTAGGATTGGCGGTAAAGGGCCTCGAACACATGGCCGAAGTTACCCACGGGTTGATGGTTATGGACCCCAAAGATGAAGGTGACTTTTTTCATAAGAACCTCAAATTTTCTTAACCACAGAGTTACACAGAGTTACACAGAGTAAAGATTTTTCCGATTTCATCTTTTGCCGTACTCCGTGTAACTCCGTTAACTCTGTGGTGAACATTTTTTCAGCTTTTTAATTCCGGCAGATATTTTTCCAGGGACTCCCGCAGATCGCCGGGCACCGCCCGGATTTCCAACTCGATTCCCCGCTTTTTGAGCGTCTTAAAAGCGTCAACATCTTCCGTGGTGACGCAAACCGTCTTGCACACTTGCTTTTTCCCCTCGCCAAAATGGAGCCCCCCCACATTGACCGAGGACAAACTCCCGCCTTTGTCCTGGTAGACCACGACGTCCACTGGGTTGGAGAACAAAAGCAGGGACCTAGATTTTTCGCTCCCGCCCCCGCAGGCTCCAACCGCTTCGTCAACCGTGCAAAAACTCACCTTCAGTCCGGCGGGCACGGCCATTTCCATCAGAGTTTTTTGCATGGTATTTTTCGCGATCGCGTCATTCACCACCACCAGACGCTGGATATCCAATGCCTTGACCCATCCCACCACCACCTGCCCATGGATCAGCCGGTCGTCAATTCGTATCAGTTGAATTTCCATATCGCCTAAACCCTTTTCACCACAGAGTTAACGGAGTTACACAGAGTACGGGAAAAATCAATTTAGAAAATTTGAAGCTTTACTCCGTGTAACTCTGTTCACTCCGTGGTTCAATTTGTTTTGTTTATCACTTCTTAAACAACTCCACCGACGTCACAATGCTCTCCCGGGTCGCCTTCTGGGTCTCCGAAGCCAATAATTTCAAATCCGCCTCTTCCCGGTCAGAGGAAACCTTGATGAGCATCGGCAGGTTAACCCCTGTCACAACTTCCAATTTCCGCTTTTGGGACATTTGGATGGCCACATTAAACGGGGTTCCGCCGAGCATGTCCACCAATACCAGGGCTCCCGTGCCATCCGGATCCACCTTTCCCAAGGCTTTATCCATCTTGGCTTGAAAAATTTCCATTGAATCCTCGGGTAAAAGCGCGATGGAATCCATTCCCTCGATCTCGCCCAATACCATCCGGAGGGTTGAAAGAAGGCTGTTCCCGAATTCCCCGTGGGTCGCGACAATCACACCGGTCATAGATTCCTCTTTAATTTCTGGTTGACGGCCAATGATTTCAAGCGGTGAAAACTCCCCTTTTTATATCACTAACAGGCGGATGATGGCCCTGCCGAGTTTTTCCGGGCTGTGCCGGACATAATCTTCTTGGTGGAGCAGGTTCGCCTTCACCAATTTGACGTTCTGTTCCGAAACCGCATCGTCGTCCAATCTCACCGGTTCCTGGCCGAAAGCCTCGTACCGCTTCAAAAGTTTCGACGGAACCTTTTCCTTGTTGGCGATCACATAATGGATAAAATTGGGACCCGTGTGGCCCAGGATCGCCTTCACATGATCCGAAACGGTGAAAAAATCCGTCTCACCGGGCTGGGTCATGACGTTGCAGACGAATATCTTAATGGCCCGGGACAAGGCGATCGTTTCAGCAACCTCAGGAATAAGCAAGTTCGGAAGAATGCTGGTGTACAAGCTTCCCGGTCCCAGGACCACCGCGTCGGCTTCCAAAATAGCTTTTAAGACTTCCCGGTTGGGCTTGATCTTTTTTTCCCGGAGCATCACGCGCTCAATCGGCCACTTGCTTTTCCCAATAACGGACTCGCCCGTGAGGGTCTTTCCGTTTTTAAGCCGGGCCTGGAGCGTCATGTTTTCGAAGGTCACCGGCATGACCGTTCCCCGGGTCGAGAGGACCTTGCTGGATTCCGCCACCGCCTTCCCAAAATCGCCGGTGATTTCCCGCATAACGGTAATGAAAAGGTTGCCGAAACTGTGGCCCTTTAAATCGCCGTGGCCCTTGAAGCGGTATTGGAAGAGATGGTTCAAAAGAGTTTCTTGATCGGACAAGGCCACGATACAGTTTCGGATATCACCCGGAGGCGGCGTCCCAAAATCCTTCCGGAGCCGGCCCGAACTTCCGCCGTCATCGGCAACGGTCACCACCGCGGTTAAGTTGCTGGTGTAATGCTTCAGGCTGGACAAAACATTGGGCAGGCCCGTGCCTCCCCCGACGGCCACGATCCGGGGCCCCCGTTTGAGCCGGTTGCGCTGGTAGGCGATATTGACGAAATCTTTCTCGCGCTCCGGGATGAAATAAGTCAATACTGTGTGAATGGACCTGCGCATTCCCAAGATCAAACCCCAGAGGCCCAGACCCATCCATAAAAAGTCGACGAACTTCAAACGTTTGAGATGTTCCTCAACCTCGACAATCGCCATCGGCCGCCAATGGACCCCGCTCATATGCTGGCTCATGATTCCGGAAAAACCAACGAACAGCACCACCAGCGAGAGGGCGATCAAGAAAAACCAGCGTTTGAGCCGGATGCCGGGATAAAGCCATCGGAACCCGACCATTAATTTTTGCCTTTGGGCTTGGAGGGGAGCTGGCGGGATTGTTCCTCGGCCATCATGCGGGAAACCCGGTCGGCGAATTCTTGGGCCGTGAAGTAGCCTAGTTTCATCAAGCGGTTATTCATGGCGGCCACCTCAATGATCACCGCCAGGTTTCTTCCCGGGCGGACCGGAATGACGAACATGGGAATTTCCGCGTCAAAAATTTTATGGGTGGAAGGCGTGAGGCCCAGCCGGTCGTATTCTTTTTTGTTGTCCCATTCCTCCAGCCGGATGACCAATTCGATCCGCTTCTTATCCCGGATGGCTCCAACCCCGAAGAGGCTTTCAATGTTGATAATGCCCAGCCCCCGAATTTCCATGTGGTGCTTGATGATCTCCGAGCGCGACCCCATGAGGATGCGGTTGGCCAGGCGCTTGATATAAACCAGATCGTCGGCGACCAGCCGGTGGCCCCGTTCCACCAGGTCCAGCGCGCACTCGCTTTTTCCGATCCCTGAGTGGCCCAGCAGGAGAATTCCCACGCCGTAAACATCCAAAAGGGTTCCATGGATGGTGGTTTCCGGCGCGAATTCTTCTTCCAAATAAACGGATATCTCCGAAACGAACTTGGTGGTGGGGGTGGATGTGGTGAAGAGGGGGATATGCTGCTGCTTGGCCTCGGAAACCAGATCCGCGGGCGGCTTCATCTTATGGGTGATGACGATGCAGGGAAGCCGGTGGGAGAGAAGGGTTTTGAGGATTTTCTTCCGCTGGGCCGGTTTCAAGGTTTGAAGGTAGTGGATTTCGGTTTTACCCAGTATCTGCAGCCGTTCGTAGGCGAACCACTTCAAATAGCCCGTCAGGGCCATCCCCATGCGGTTGATGTCCACGCTGACGATGTAGCGGTTGGCCATCCCCTCATCGGTCACCGGCGTCAGCCGGAGCCTTTCCTTGGCTTGCTGAAAGAAAGACTCAACGGAAATTTTTTTCATGGCGTCATTCCAACTTTACGTGTTTTTGGGAGAAGTCAAAGGAAAAACCCCGCCGCTATTATAAAAGGGACGGACGGAATCGGGGTTGGTAAAAAAGGACGGAGGAAGCCCTCAATGCTTGAGTTTTTCTTCTTCCTGGATGATTTTAATGACATCCTCGGGCGTCTTGGCCGAAACAAGGGATTTGCGGAAGTATTTATCTTTGAGCAGGCTGGAGATCCGGGCCAGGGCCTTCAAGTGCGCGCCCGCCGCCCCTTCAGGAGCGACCAGCAGGAAAAAAATATTGACCGGTTCGCCGTCCAGCGAGTCGAAAGGGATCCCGTCGGAGGACAGACCGAAGGCGGCTGCCAGATCCGAGACCGTGTCCGATTTGCCGTGGGGGATGGCGATCCCCTGTCCGATTCCCGTGGAGCCCAGTTCTTCTCGCTCCATGAGGGTTTGGATCATTTTTTTCTTATCTTTCACTTTCCCGGACTTCACCAGGCATTCCACCATTTCCTTGATCGCGTCCTTTTTATTTTTGGACTCCAGAGACATCTTGATGGCGTCAACGGTTAAAAAATCCAAAATCTGCATCCCAGCCTCCGTAAAAATCAGTTTTAAGTTCGCAGTTCTCAGTTTTAAGTTTTTGATGTTTCCGCGAAGCGGAAACTTCCATCATTTAAAACTTAAAATTTAGAACTCAACACTCGAACCCGAATATTGGATTTTCAATATTCGGGTTCGATGAGCCCGATATGGTTGTCCTTCCGCTTATACACCACACTGGTATGCTCCGTCTCGGCGTTTGAAAAAACAAGAAACTCATCTTTGGAATCGGTTAATTGAAGGGCCGCTTCTTCCACTGTCATGGGCTTGACGGCGTATTTTTTGGACCGGACCACCTTGACTGATTCCCCTTCCACGGGCACTGGAATTAATCCATGCATGACCGATTCCATCGTCTTGGAACCATCCGCACGGTGTCGGCCGACTCTTTTATCTTTTTGTTTTTGAGCTTGGGTTTCGAGCCTTTGCAAAGCCGAATCAATGGATTGATACATATCCCGGGAGGAAGCCTTGGCGCTCAACTTTAAATTTTTGGATACCAAGCTGACTTCGCAAACATGGACCTTCTTCTCAAAATTCAAAACCACATGAGCTTCCTTGACCCGGCCCAGGTACCGCTCGACCCGGCTGATTTTGTCTTCGATATGGGTTTTAAGCCCCGGGGTCAATTGTTCGTGGCGACTGGTAATATTAACTTTCATGGAGGATTCGGGTTTGGAGAACAAGGGTACTCCTTTCACTTAATTTCCAGCCTCAAGGGAATGCCTGGAAAACGAGAAGTTATTCTAACACCCGAGGAAGGGAAGTCAAATAGACAG
>CAZHFP010000080.1:0-3082 GCA_964531065.1 uncultured bacterium | reverse complement strand
GCCTGGAAAACGAGAAGTTATTCTAACACCCGAGGAAGGGAAGTCAAATAGACAGCCCCACCTACACGCCCTCCGCTGTCCGCCCTCCGCTGTCAGGAAAAATATCTTAAAGGCTGAAAATGCCGCTTACAAGACAACCGAATATTAAAACAATGGGTGTTACATGATTTATAGCATCATCGTGAACGGATATTGGAGAGCGGAGGGCGGAGAGCAGACAGCGTTATTTCAGAGTTTTCTTCGCTGGGAAGCGGAGGGTATTTTAAGCTCCTCGCGGTATTTCGCGATGGTCCGGCGCGCGATGGTTAAACCCTCGTCCGTCAGCATTTTCATGATTCTTTGATCCGAATGGGGTTTTTGAGGGGATTCGTTAGCGACCAATTCTTTGATTTTTTCTTTCACCGAGAGCGATGACACATCCATGCCATCGGACGATTCCAACCCGCTGGTGAAAAAAAACTTCAGCTCGAAAATGCCCCGTTCAGTCTGGACATACTTATGAGTGGTCACCCGGCTCACCGTGGATTCATGCATCCCAATCATATCGGCGACTTGCTTCAGCGTCAGGGGTTTCAAGGCGCTGATCCCGACCTCTAAAAAATCCCGTTGGATGCGGAAGATAGCCTCGGTCACGCGAAAAATGGTTTTCCGTCTTTGCTCAATATTTTTCATCAGCCAGAGGGCCGATTGGATTTTATTTTCCAAAAATTTCTTGGTTTCTTTTCCATCAATAGCTTTTTTGTCCTTGAGCAGCTTTCGGTAATAAGAGGATATACGGAGTTTCGGAACCGGCTCATCGTTCAATACCACCACATACTCCCCTTCGATTTTCCGCACATTCACGTCAGGAGTGATGTACTTCGTTTCATTTTCCTGGAAAGCGCGGCCCGGCTTGGGCTCGAGGGTGGCGACGAAAGCCAAAAGCTCGCGGAGCTGTTGATCCGAGCATTCCAAGGCCTTCGTGATAACGGCGTACTTTCTTTTTTCCATGTCCTCAAAATGGTTCAAAACAAGCTGGTAAGCCTTGCGGGCCAAGTCCCCGGTTTTGTTTTCCAGCTGAAGCAGCAGACATTCCCTTAAGGTGCGGGCCCCGACTCCGGGAGGCTCGAAACCCTGGATTATTTGTAGGACTTTTTCCACTTCCTGGATCGTGACATGCTGGGCGGCGGCGATGTCTTCCACCTTGTCGGTCAAATAGCCGTTTTCGTCTAAATTTCCGATAATCACCTTGCCGAGGTTTTTTTCTTTCTCGTCCCGGGCCACAAGGAGCAGCTGCCACTCCAAGCTTTCCGCGAGGGTTTGGTCCCGGGTGATGGAGGCCTCGACAAAATCCCTTTTTTCCTGGTCGCCGTCCGGTCTTTCCCGTCCGCCGTATTCTGAATCGCCCGACTCGCCGTATTCGGCCGATTCGTTGTACATGGCCCAAGTCTCGCTGTTAAAACGGTCGCCTTCTTTCATATGCTCCACCAAATCCGTTTGGTGGCGTTGGCGGGCCAATTCCATCAAAGCCTCGGCGTCGGGGTTTTCCTGGTTGCCCGGAGGGGCGCTGACGATATCGGTGGGTGCGGCTTTCTCGGCGGCGGTGGCGGGCGTGTCCTCACCCTCTTCCTCGAGGACGGGGTTTTCCAGCATTTCTTTTTCGACCCACTCTTTCAACTCCAGGGTGGAGAGCTGGAGAATCTTCATGGCTTGCTGCAGCATCGGTGTCATCACCATCCGCTGCTGCATCTTTTGATTCATTCCAAACTGCTGACGCATAACTCGTGCCACCCATTGAAAAAGTTAGTTCTGTAGCAAGAATTATACCTCTTTCGGGCAATGAAAAAGCAACTTGAATTCGAATGGGATTCCAATGGGTTAAAAAGAGCTTTTAGGGCCCGCCCTAGCCCCTCTCCTGCCATCCGGGTTTAAATTTAGTCTTCTCCCATTGGCGGATCCAAAAATCCAAGTCAAAGGGCTGGGGAAACTCCAGTTGTCCCGAGGGGTAGAATCCGCCGCTTTTAAAAACTCCCTGAAGCGTCCGAAAATTCTGCGGATCCTTCAAGGGATCGTGTTGGTAAAGGCCTAGGTCCGCGTACTTTCCCTTTTCGACCGTTCCGAGTTTTTCTTCCATGCCCAAAACTTTCGCCGCTTCCGAGGTCGCCATCTTCAGGCATTGCATGGGTTTGAGTCCCGTACTTTGCAGGTCCCGCCATTCCTTTACCGAAACCCCGAAAGGCATGTGGGGATTGCCGGCGTCCGTTCCATAAACAACTTTTCCGCCCAGACTCAGGAAACGTTCCAGATTTTTTTGGCCCTGGTGATGCCCAGCCTTAAAGCCGTGCTGGCAATATTGCCCGAAGGGATGATCGGATTTTCTTTTCCATTCCTCCGCCCAGCCCGCGTGGGCGTGAAGCGTGGGGACAATTTGAAGCTTTTGCTTGACCGCTTCCTTCCAAAGGTCGTCGGAAATGGGCCTGGCGGGAATATGGGCCACCTCATCCACACCGCTTTTGACGCAAGCCTCAAAATCTTCTTCGCTGGTAATGTGGACCGTGACTCGTTTGGATAAAAGGTGGGCGGCCGAGACAATAGACGACAGTTCAGTCTCGGACAGGCAGGGCCCCAATTCATGTTCCAGTCCAACTTTAATGACATCCATTCCTAACCCAGCTAGTTTCCTGACCTTCTCCTGGGATTGGTAGCGTCCTTGTACAGGCGCGGAAACCTTGGGCCCCCAGACGTTTTCCGGGTAGCCCTTGGGGCAGGTCAGAACCGGCCCCGAAATAAATATTCGGGGCGATGAAATAAGGCCGGACCTTTCCTTAGCTTTCCATTCCAGCGCCTCAAACACATCGCTGGCCAAATCACGGATGGAAGTAACGCCGTTTTGAAGGAAGCTCAAGAGGACAGCCTCGCTGACCAGGCCGTGGACATGCAGATCGATCAAACCCGGCAGGACAAAAAGCCCTTTACCTTTGACGACTTCGGCGGCTTGATATTCGGGCGCCTTGGAATTTTCACCGGCGTAGAGAATTTTCTCGCCGGAAATAAGGATGGTCGCGTCGCGGAGGGCCTTGTCCGCCGCGCCGTTATAGAGGGT
>CAZHFP010000079.1:0-12359 GCA_964531065.1 uncultured bacterium | reverse complement strand
GTTCAAACTGCTTTTCTTTTTGTTAAACCCCCGCCTTTTCGGCTCCCGTGATCCACTCGTAACCCTTGGCTTCCAGTTCCAGCGCCAGTTCCTTGCCGCCAGTCTTGACGATTTTTCCCCCGGCCAGCACATGCACCTTGTCCGGCACAATGTAATCTAAAAGTCTCTGGTAATGGGTCACCAAGAGGAAGGCCCGGTCCTTATTGCGAAGGGCGTTGACCCCATCCGCCACCACTTTAAGCGCGTCGATATCCAGCCCCGAATCCGTTTCGTCCAAAATGGCCAGCTTCGGCTCCAGAACCGCCATTTGAAGAATTTCGTTTTTCTTTTTCTCGCCGCCGGAAAAGCCCTCGTTGACCGCCCTTTGCAGCATGGTCTCGTCCATCTTCAGGGGTTTCAATTTCGCCTTCACCAGCTCGAGGAAATCCACCGCGTCCAATTCTTCCCCGCCCCTGGATTTGCGGATGGCGTTTAAGGCCGCCTTGAGGAAATAAGTGTTGTTCACCCCGGGAATCTCCACCGGATACTGAAACGCCAGGAATATACCGGCCCTTGCCCGGTCTTCGGGGGACAATGCCAAAAGGTCCTTACCCTCGAATAAAACCTCGCCGCCGGTGATCTCATAGCCTTCCCGGCCCGAGAGGACGTGGGCCAAGGTGCTTTTGCCCGATCCGTTCGGCCCCATGATGGCGTGCACTTCCCCGGCGTTGACTGTTAAGTCGACTCCATTGAGGATGGTTTTGTCTTCAACTTTGGCTTTCAGACCTTTGATCACTAACATGTTTTTCCCTTTCATCTTTTGCTGACGACTGCCCACTGATAGCTGACAGCTGCCTTTTAGCCAACGCTTCCTTCCAGACTTACACTCAACAACTTTTGCGCTTCCACGGCGAATTCCATGGGAAGTTTTCGGAACACCTCTTTACAGAAGCCATTCACGATCAAATTAACCGCGTCCTCGGTGGAAAGACCCCTCTGCCGGCAATAGTAGATCTGATCCTCACCGATTTTCGAGGTGGAAGCCTCGTGGCCCACCTTCGACGTGTTATTTTTCACTTCGATATAAGGAACGGTGTGGGCTCCGCATTGGTCGCCCATCAGGAGGGAATCGCATTGGGTGTAGTTTTGCGAGTTTTCCGCGCTAGGCTGGATGCGCACCAGGCCCCGGTAAGTGTTTTGCCCCTTCCCCGCCGAAATCCCCTTGGACACGATGGTGCTCTTGGTGTTCTTACCCACATGGATCATCTTCGTGCCGGTGTCGGCTTGCTGCATGTTATTCGCCACCGCCACGGAATAAAACTCTCCCACCGAGTTGTCGCCCTGAAGGATGCAGCTGGGATATTTCCAGGTGATGGCCGAGCCGGTCTCTACCTGGGTCCAGGAAATCTTGGAATTTTCCCCCCGGCAAGCGCCCCGCTTGGTCACGAAGTTATAAACCCCGCCCTTGCCTTCCTTGTCGCCCGGATACCAATTCTGGACGGTGGAATATTTAATCTCGGCGTTATCCAGGGCGACCAGCTCCACCACCGCCGCGTGCAGTTGGTTTTCGTCCCTCATGGGGGCGGTGCAGCCTTCCAGATAGCTGACGTAGGCGCCCGCGTCGGCGATCAGGAGCGTGCGCTCGAACTGGCCCGTCTTGGCGGCGTTGATGCGGAAATAAGTGGAAAGCTCCATGGGGCAGCGGACGCCCTTTGGGATGTAGCAAAAGGAACCATCGGTAAAAACCGCGCTGTTCAAGGCCGCGAAAAAGTTGTCGTTGTAGGGCACTACCGTTCCGAGATATTGTTCAATTAGTTCCGGGTGCTCGTGTACCGCGTCGGAAAAGGAGGAAAAAATAACCCCCATCTCCCCGAGTTTTTTCTTGAAGGTGGTCCCTACGGAAACGCTGTCGATGACCGCGTCCACAGCCACACCGGCCAGGGTTTCCCGTTCCTGGAGCGGCACTCCCAGCTTGTCGAACATCTTTAGGATTTCCGGGTCAACCTCACTCAGGCTCTTGGGTCCCTGCTTGGGCGCGGAGTAGTAAATGATGTCCTGATAATTGATCTTGGGGTAATGCACGTTAGGCCAGGTGGGTTCCTTCATCTTGGTCCAAAAGCGGAAACATTTGAGCCGCCATTCCAAAAGAAAAGACGGTTCATTTTTCTTTTTGGAAATAAACCGGATGATGTCCTCGTTCAATCCCGGGGGGGCCGTATCAGCCTCGAAATCCGTGACGAAGCCGAATTTATATTCCTCTTGGGTGGCCTTCTCGATGGGTTGTTCCTGCGTTTTGGGTTTCATGATCGTTTCGTCTTTCTGTTCAGCGTTTTGTGTTTTCTTGTCCCGCGGCCGACACCAGTTTTTGACTGTCCGCGCGGCTAAGCCACTTTTCCATTTCAGGTTCGCTCATCACGAGGTCGGATAACTTGCACCGCTTCAAATAACTAGTCATCGAGTTGGAAAGGCCGGTCCAAAGAGAGCGGATAGCGCAATCCATCGAATGGATGCAGACACTGTGGTCACCCGAGGGAGTGGAGCAATACTCCTCTTTGGAAAAGAACTTTCCGCCTAAGGATTCCAGAACCTCGTTCACGTTGATCTCTTGGGGCGCCCGGGCCAACTGATAGCCGCCGCTTTGCCCCCGGATGCTTTGAACCATTCCACCCTTGCGAAGAACGCTCATAATTTTGGCCACGTAAGCGGGGGTCAGGTTTTCCTTTTGGGCCAATTCCAGGATGGTCGTGGTTCCCTGGGATCCTTTGCGGGCCATCTGAAGCATGCAGCGCAGGCCGTATTCCTCGGTGGATGAAAATTTCATTGGATCCAACCCCTCTCGAAACTTTAAAACAGCTTACCCACTTACAACTCTAACTTGCTCATAGTTGACAAGAAAGTCAAGTATAGGCAGAAGTCTTTTCAAATCAAGGATTTTTAGGGTTTTTTTAGATTACAGGAGGAAATGGCGGTGTTGCTGCCAATATTGCTGAAGAGAGAGAAAAAGGTCTTGAAGCCCTATTTTGCTATTCATCACCACCAAATCGAACAAAAATCTCGCGACAAACTTGGTTTGGGGCCAAAAAGCCAAGGCCACGACCAATAAAGCCGCGGCTAAAATGGCGAGTATCCCTTTGGTGGTGCCTTCCATGTACATGGGCTTTTCCTAGGTTCCCTTCAATTGGTCCACCAAGAGTTGAATCAGTTTATCCGGATCCATCCGGATATCGACCACGATCGCCTGCTGGGGTTCTTCCAAAATGGAAAACTGGCTGTCTAATAATTCGGGCTTCATAAAATGGCCCTTTCGACCTTCCAGCCTCCTGCGGATCAGTTCCCCGCTTCCCTTCAAGTATACCCAGCGGACAGGCGCCTGCCGGGATAATAGGGCCCGGTAACTTTCCTTCAAGGCCGAACAGGCCAGAACCGCGTTTATATTTTCAGAGGCTAATCGGTTGATTTCTCCCCCGATGGCCTTAAGCCAAGGCAGGCGGTCTTCCTCGGTCAAGGGTATGCCCGCTCCCATTTTCATTTTATTGGCGTCGGAATGAAAATCATCCCCTTCTAGAAAAAGCCAATCCAGTTTTTCCGCCAGTTTTTTCCCCAAGGTGGTTTTACCCGAGCCCGCGACACCCATAAGGATGAGGATCATTCTGGATTCTCCAAGGGAACCATCTTCAGGTAAAAATCCACGGACCTTAATTTCTTTTCGATAGTTCTTTCCAAGTACTCCAGAGCCATCAGGAATATCCTCCGCAAAAAATCCCGCTTCATTTTCAAAACATGAATTTTGCCCATGGATAAGCTTCTTAATTTTTTTAAGATTTCCAACTCGACCGGCGAGGCCTTCAGCCGGGCGGGGCCCGTGGGACAGCAATCCCCGCAAAGGGCTCCACCTCGATGGGGTATCAAGGTCGCTTTTTGCTTTTGAAGCGCCGTACCGCACTCAACGCAGGCGGACAGTTCCAGCGGATTTCCCAACAGGTCCAGAAATTTCAAAATAAAAGAGGCCAAGAGGGCTTCCGGCTCGGATCCGGTAATGCCTAACCCCGCGAGCGTTTCCTGGAGGAGGGAGTAAACCTCAGGATGGGGTTCGGACTCATGAAGCGATTGAGAAACCAGGTCCGCCAAAACCTGCAGGGCCGTAATGGTCTTGAGGTCTTTTTTCAAGTCCGAATGGGAGTCCATCACCTTGGCCTGGGTGAGTAGATAAAGATCAGCTGAAGGCCGTTTGTGCAGGGAGAGGCTCGATTCGGTAAAGAGATCGATGGCGGAGGATAATTTGCTTTTGGGTTTGCGGACGCCCTTGGCGATAGCCTTGATCCGCCCCAATGAAAGGGTGTAGAGCTGGATGATCTTATCCGCCTCAGCGTAGTTGCGGGCTTCCAAGATAAACCCCTTAGCCTGGAGGAGGTTCAACTTTTACGATTCCTTTTCCAGTGAAAAAGCCACCGCCAGGGCCGGCATGAAAACCCAAATGGCGATAGAGAGGACTAGGTTGGCCAGAAACTCGATGAGGATGAAGAACACTCCCAGCAGGGGGATATGCCCCAATATTTCCATCACGGTTTGAAAAGCGATTGAAAAAACAATATAAATGACCCAAACGAGCAAGATTCCCCAGACCACACGGCCATAATCCTCCCAGCATTTGCGGAAGGAACTGCCTAGGGCGGAAACGACCCCTTTTCCCTCCATCAAGTAAGCGCCGGCCACAGAAGCATAGGCACCCAGGCCGATCATAACGACCACCGAGGCAAAACCGCCCGGAATCCCTAAGATGATTCCGAACCACCAGGGAATGGAAAGGGCTTTGAACAAAACCACCAGAAAAAGAACTAACAAAAATCCAGCCAGAAGGACGGCCATGAATATAACCAGCCAAACAATCCATAAACCTATCATGGGGAACATATATCGGATTCCGTCCAGAAAATAATTCCTGATCGAAAAGGGTTCTTCATTTTCTTGATAGCCCCGCAGACGCGCGTACATTCCGCTGTCGAATAGGGCTCCCAATAAAACCCACCAGATGATAAAGAGAAGGGCCATCCCCACCGCCATCAATATCCAATGAACATCCGGGACAAAACTAGTGAAGTCCATCCCTTTGATGACATCGGCGTAGTTCCGCCCCTCGGAATCTTTAAAAACTTTCCAGAGGGTTTGGATAAAGGGCCAACAGACCAAGAAAAGGCAGAGAAAAATGGCCCCGAAATTAACCACCACGAAAACAAAGCGGACAATGAAGAGCGGCCACAGGGCCACGCAGGATTCCCAGGCCCGGCGGTAGATTTCGGAGAGGGTGGGGTAAGATTTATTTTTGGGCAATGAAATTCCGTTCCTTACCGATAATTAGTGAACTGGACGGCAATTTTGAGCTCGGACATCGACTTGATCATCTGCATGGCCGCCTGCAGGTCGTCCTTAGCCTTACCCGAAACCCTTACCTTTTCATCCACAATGGAGGCCTGAACCTTGAGCTTGGAATCTTTAATTTTTTTTACAATCTCTTTGCAGGCGTCCATCGGCATCCCGCTGATGATCTTGACCTTTTGATTGACGGTCCCGCTGAAGGCGGCCTCGAACTTCTGGAAATCCATGGCTTTGGGGGAAATGTTGCGTTTGATGAACTTGCTGATGAGGATATCCTTCACCGCGTTGAGCCGGGACTCATCGTCGGACACGATTTCCAGTTCTTTCGTGGCCTTCGTGAGGGTTACCTTGCTAATGCTGTTCTTAAAATCGTAGCGCTGGGTGATTTCCTTCATGGCTTGGTTGATGGCGTTGTCTACTTCCTGCAGGTCCACTTCGGAAACCACGTCAAATGAATAGGTGTCTCCCATCAAAACCTCCGATTCAATTTCACCACCAAGATCACCAACTTCACCAAGAAAAGATAAATTTTCCTAATTAGTTCTTGGTGACCTTGGTGGTCAACATTTCTCAGTTATTCGCATTTTCGGTTTTCGAATTATCAACGTCGGGCGGGAGTTTGATTTCTACCACTTGACCCGCCGTGCCTAAAATTCCCAGAGGCTTGCCGTTGAATTGGACATCCACACCCCCGGCGTTGCCCAGCTTCAAGGTGAAATTCTTGACCGCCTGATAGGTCTTGACCTCGCCCTGGTCCATATCCGCTTCCGAACTGGATTGGCCGTCATCCATCGTGACCAATACCCAGGACTTGTCCAAGGCCTTCAACACTAGGTGCTGGTACTTGTCCGCGACCTTCACCGGGTCAGTACCGGCGGGAGCGTTGGCGGCGGACTCGGCCTTGGGAGCGTTCCAGCTGATCTTGGATAACAGCTTCCGTCCGTAATAAAATCCGGCGCCCAGCAGAACGGCGGCGGCCAGAACCACCAAGATTTGGGAAGTCCATTGCCCCCACTTGAGCTTTCTTAAGTTCAGGGATTTCCGCCGCATGACCGAAGGCTCGCGAAACACGGGTTCGGAAAATTCTTCTTCCACTATTTCCAGGTTTAAATCGCCTTCCATTTCCTGGCGGCGAAAAACCGGGGGCCGGGTCAAGGCGGGCCGCCAGCCCAGGGCCTTCTCCAAATCCGCCTCGGCATTCTTCGTTTCGATCGGCAGTTCGACTTTTTGGTTCTCGGCGTTAAATTGGCGGGTTAACACGGCCGGGTCAATGCCCACCACCTTCGCGTAGGCCCGGATAAAACCCTTGGCGTAGGTTTGGGACGGAAAAACACCGAAGTTATTTTCCTCGATGGCTTCCAGGTATTTTTCGGGTATCTTGGTTTTCTTCGTGACCTCAGCCAGGGTAATCTTGCGGGATTCCCTCGCTTCTTTGAGTTCGGAACCTAGGCTCATTAAAAGACCGATCCTTCCACCACTTGGGCGCCCTTCGGGGGCGTAAATTGAAACAAGCTATCCTTCAAACCTTGGTTGAAGGATAGGTTCGAAAACTTGGCTTTGGTATTCATCGACGGCGTTTCCATCTCGATTTGGGTGGGCCACCAGTCTTTTTTATGGATCGTGACCCTCATCTTATCAAAACCGGCGTCCATCTTGTCATTCGGGATGAAAAGAAGCTCCACTTCATCGCCGGAATTCTTGACGAGAGTAACCTTGCTGATTTCGATATATTTTTTAAGCTGTTTTCCGATCCCCAGGTAGACCGGGGCCGAGTCTTTTCCCTTACCCTGACGCTGCTGATAAACCGTCTTTTGATCCGGCTGATACATTTGGCTCAAATTCCCACCCACATAAAGGAACTGCTCGGCGGGCTGGGTATAGTGGACGAATATTTTATCGGGCGACTTCATCTGTACCTTGCCCTTGGATTTTTGGACGGCCCCCGACAGGGTGTCTTTCATTTCCATCGCAAGGTCCATCTGGGAATCCTTGGCCGCTTCCTGGGCCGCTTGGACGTTCTTCGAAATTTCCGCCACCGTCAGCTCTTTTTTAACGTCTTTTTTTCCCTCCCCGCCAAGTACCAACGATTGGCTGATTAAAAATCCAAAAAAGATAACTAACAGAAGGAAGGTTTTCCTGACAGCTGACAGCTGACGGCTAAAAGCTGGTTTAATCGATTTTTTCATCAAGTTCTTCCTCATCCGGGTTAGGGGCGTCGTTGCCGTGTCCCGGCATTTGAATGAGTATCTTCCGGGGTTTGTTGCCGTCCGCCGGGCCCACAATGCCGCGCAATTCCATATCATCGAGCAGGCGGGCCGCCCGGCTGTAGCCGACCTTCAGGCGCCTTTGCAAAAGCGAAGTGGATGCCTGTTTTGCCCTCATCACGATTTCCACCGCGTCGTCGTAAAGCTCGTCTTCGCTCTCGGACGACACCACATCCTTGGACTTGGAGACAGTCAGGTCGGCCGAAAATTGCGGGCCGCCCTGGGATTTCCAAAAATCCACCAGCCGTTCGATTTCTTCCAACGTAACATAGGCCCCTTGGAGCCGCAAGGGTTTGGGGGCGCCCGAGGGCAGGTAAAGCATGTCCCCGCGGCCCAGCAAAGCCTCGGCCCCGTTCATGTCGAGGATTGTGCGCGAATCCACTTTGGAAAAAACCTGGAAGGCGATGCGCGATGGGAAATTGGCTTTGATGATGCCGGTAATAACTTCCACGCTGGGCCTTTGGGTCGCCAGCACCAGATGGATCCCAACGGCGCGGGCCATTTGGGCCAAGCGCGTGATGGAGTCTTCCACCTGGTCCTTGGCCACCATCATCAAGTCCGCCAGCTCGTCTACCAGCACCACGATGTAGTACATGGGCAAGGCGTCGGTCTCACCTTCTTCCCTCTTTTGGCGGATCTTGCTGTTGTAGGTATCAATGTCGCGGGCGCCGATGTGGGCCAGCATTTCGTAACGCTCTTCCATTTCCTTCACCAGCCACTTCAAGGCAAGGTGGGCTTCTTTGGAATCATTCATGACCGGCAGAGCTAAGTGAGGCAGTCCTTTATAGATGGTCATTTCCACCCGCTTGGGATCCACCAGCACCATGCGCAATTCCTCGGGCGTGTATTTAAAAATAAGGCTGGCGATCAGCGTGTTCATGCAGACGCTTTTGCCCGAGCCGGTGGAACCAGCCACCAGCACGTGAGGCATTTCCTTTAGGCTGGCGTAACAGGTCGAGCCGGCGATGTCCTTCCCCAAGGCCACGGTCAGTTTTTTGGGGGAGGCGAGAAATTCTTCCTGGGCGATCAATTCCTTCAGCGTCACGACCCGGCCCTTCAGGTTGGGCACTTCAACGCCTACGGTGGCCTTGCCGGGAATGGGAGCCACGACCCGAACCTGGCCGCATTTGAGGGACATGGCCAATTCATCGGCGAGGGAGGCGATCCGGGTGATCTTAACGCCGGGGGCCGGCTGGAGTTCATACTGGGTCACCGTGGGTCCGGGATTAACTCCCACCACGTTGGCCTCGACGCCGAAGTTAGTCAGAGTTTCCTTAATCGTCCGGCTGATTCCCTCAAAATCATCGGCCGCCCGGTCTTTGGATTCTTCAGTGGTCTTGAGAATGTGGGCGGTGGGCAGCTGCCATTGGCGGATAACCCGGGCCGGCTTCTTGGGTTCCACTTCCGCCTCATCCTCGTCGGCCATTTCAATACTGGCCGCTTCCATTTTTTGCTTCAAGGTCATGGGATCGCCCGCGCCTCCCTTGGCTTCCGCCATGGCGGCGGCCACCATATCTTCCTCTTCCGTTTTGGGCGTCGAGGCCGGCTCCGGCGTCTCGAAAGCGTCGGCCTCTCCCGTAAAGAGCTGTTTGGACTTCGGGGCTTTCAAGGTTTTTGCCGGGGAGATCACCGAGGCTTTCGTGACGGGTTTTGCCGGCAGGGGAACGGGCGCTTTCCCGCCCGGGTCTTTTAAAAACTTGTCCTGACTCGCTAGTTTTTCGCGGGCCTGGTCCGCGACTTTTTTCTCCTGACGGCGCGACCGCCAATCGGCGAAAGCCTTCAGGGCTTTTTCGTGAAGCAGGGCAAAGGCCTCGAATCCGTGCTCGCTGAACCAGCCTAAACCCTTGGCGCCGCCTTCATATCCGCCCCGGGCGATATTCACCAAATGATCTTCTTTTTCCATAAACCAAGTCGAGAGTACCAGGGTCATCAGGCAGACCACCACGGTTCCAAACCGGGTCAAGATCGATTCCATATGGTCGCCCACCAGAACTCCCAATTTGCCTCCCCACTCCACGCCTTCGCGCATTTGAGAGGGAGAAAACATTTGGACGCTGGGAAAGAGGACCCGGATGATGGCGCAGAGGGACACAAGCCCCAGCAGGAGACCCAGAATTTTCAACCCCGGCTTGACCAAGGGTTCGTCCTTAAAACGGGCGAAGGCAAAGCGCAAAAAGATGAGGGGAAAAACCCAGCCGCAAAGGCCGAAGCCGCTATAGAGGAAATAAGAGAGGTCCGAGCCGACCCGGCCCAACAGATTGGGTTTCTCTCCGGTGGGAACTAAGGACAGCGCAAGGAGAAGCCCGGCGCTTCCGGTTAGGAAAACGATGAGGAAATGGTGGCGGTTATCCTTGGCCATTAAATGCCCCGGCAGGAAAGGCTTAAAAGCCTTTGTTTCGTTTGTTTTGGGATGGAGGGGGAAAAGTTCATTTCGGAAACAAAGTATAACTGATTCGGGCGGTTCTTTTGAAATTAAATGTTTCCCCGTCCCGGCGGAAATATTCCTGTAAAATAACTACCCAGCCCGTCGAAAAAAATTTCAAAGGACATTTTTTTGTTTTTCTACATCGCCACCAACGTCATCCTGCCCATTTTCATAGTCATGACCTTGGGGTTCCTTCTTTCCAAGCGATTCACCATCGATCTGGCATCCCTGTCTAAACTGAATTTTTACATCTTTATCCCCGTCTTCATGTTCTACAGCCTGCTCATCTTTAAGCCCGGCGACCGGGAAATCGCCATGACGGTCTTGTTCAACTTGCTCCTGGCTTGTTTTACTTTTATCCTTATGGTCCTCATCACCCGCGCCATGAAGTTCGAGCCCAAGCTGGCCGCCGCCTCGACCCTTGCGGTCATGATCTTTAATTCCGCCAACTACGGCATCCCCGTCGTGGAACTTGCTTTTCGGGGAGAAGGCGTCGCCATTCAGGTCATTACCATCACCACCATGAATATCCTGACCTATACCCTGGGGATCTTGATTTCGGGCGGTTGGAGCGAATGGCGTAAGGGAGCCGTCACCATCTTAAAACTTCCCATTCTTTATTCCCTAGGACTTGCTTTGATCTTGCGGGGCCTTAACGTCAACGTTCCTGACGCTCTTCTGACACCCTTGAAATGGGTCGCGGACGGCATGACGCCGATCGCCCTGCTCACCCTGGGCGCCCAATTGGGCCAGGGAGGCATTTCCCTGAAGCGGCCCAGGGAACTTTGGGTCACTGTTAGCGTGAGGCTTCTCCTTTGCCCCTTGATCGCCTATCTCCTCATCACCTTAATGGACTTTCACGGCCTTCTGGCCCGGGTTTTGTTCGTGTCCAGCGCCTTTCCCACCGCGGTAGCGACCGTCCTCTTTGGGATTGAGTACGATAAAGAACCCACCTTTGCCGCGGACGTGGTTTTCATCACCACCCTGCTGTCCGCGCTGAGCGTCACGGGCGCCATCAGCCTCTCGACAGTATTGTTTTAATCATGAAATTTAAATCCAAAAAAACATCGAAGGCAAAAGACCTGTGGAAAAACCCTTCCTACCGGAACATGCTCAATCCCTACGAGAGTAAATATCCGCAAAAAAGATCGTCGTCCGCTATTCGTCGTCCGTCGTCCGATAAAAAAAAATAATTAAGGCCCAAGGGCCCAGGTTCAAGGTTCTAGTTTAAGATAGTCCAAGAAGCACCTGGCACCTGATACCTGCTATTCGAGGTTTTATGCTTTATCCCCAATCAAACTCCTGCCGCCAAACCAAAGACCTATCCGGCAAATGGGATTTCAGGATCGATCCGCGAAATCAAGGCCTCGGCAAAGGATGGACCAAAGGTTTTTCAAAACAGCAAACCCTCTCGGTGCCCGCCAGTTGGAACGAACAGTTCGCCGGCCTTCGGGATTATCTGGGCCCGGCCTGGTACCAAAGACGTTTCAGCCGCCACCCGGCGGCGGAGGGCAAAAGAATTTTTCTGCGCTTTGGCTCGGTGAATTACCTGGCCCAAGTCTGGCTGAACGGCATGAAGTTGGGAACCCACGAGGGTGGGCATCTTCCCTTCGTTTTTGAAATAACCCGCCGCCTGAAAAAAGAAAATCTTCTGGTAGTACGGGTCGAAGGATTTCTCAAACCCGACCGGGTCCCTCCGGGAAACGTTCCAGCGGGGCCGCTCGATTCCTTCAATAACAACTTCAATCCCCCGGCTTCCTTCGATTTCTTCCCCTATTGCGGCATCCAAAGACCCGTGTTTTTGTTCACGACGCCTCATGAATCCATTGAGGATGTCACGGTCACCACGAACATTAATGGAAAAATGGGGATCGTTTCCGTGACGGCCCAAGCGAAAACTTCCGGTCCCGCTTCGTTATGGGTTTCAGTGGAAGGGTTTGGGTGGAAAACCTCAATTGAGTCTCCTTTGAAATCCGGTAAATCCACCGACCTCCTGAAGGTCCCCGACGCGAAACTTTGGGCCCCCGGTTCACCAAATCTATACCAACTCAAAGTGGAGCTGAAACGAAACGGCAAAACCATCGATCAAATCCGCTTGCCCATCGGCATCCGAACCATCCAGGTCAAAGGAAGCCGGCTTTTACTGAACGGCAAACCAATCTTCCTAAAAGGATTCGGCAGGCATGAGGACTATGCAGGAACAGGACGTTATTTGCCTCCTAAGGCCTTGAAAAAGGACTATGCCAACATGCGCTGGATTGGTGCCAATTCCTTTAGGACCACCCACTATCCCTATTCGGACGAGGATATGGACATGG
>CAZHFP010000078.1:0-12679 GCA_964531065.1 uncultured bacterium | reverse complement strand
AGAACGGCGGCTTGATCCAAGGCTTGACGGCTTCGGTTCAATACGCGACGAAGGACATTGGTTTTGGCCAGTCCCTCGCCGGTACAAACTTGAACATTACCTCTGCGAAGTTGGGCTTTACTTCCACCAGCGCCGCTTCGGCGACCGACATCAACATCACGCGCGATATGACCCAGCCTCCGAACGCGACCACCGTGGTCAACTTCTCTGGCAACCTGGATTCCTTTACTCAGGCCACGGACGCCGCCCATGGTGGTGTGATCAACATCGCGAATCTGCCATTGGGCAACGCGCTCGTTGCCTTTAACCCTGGTGGGGCCTTTGTGCGTGGCGGTGTGGCTCCCGCCGTCAATTTGCAACAGCAATTTAACGCGAACCAGGGAGCTTTGCCGAACCCTGATCCCGCGGCCAAGGGTAATGTTCCCACGGTGAACGAAAACATCTGGACACAACCCAGCATAACGGGCGGGATCGATTTGAACGGCGCCCAAGGAGCCGGGCCTTATGTTTGGGACCAGCAGCCTCCCCAAAACCCGGCCCAACAGATCGTGGAGACGGTGTACGATTCCACCGGAAATCCCCGGTCCGTCACTATCAACTTCTACCAGGTGAACGACCTGGGCAACGGCGGCATCAACAATCCCGCCGGTCCGACCCAGGTGGCCTACGCTTGGTATGCCTTTGACACCACCAATGGAGTTCCGGTCAATACCGCCAGCTTAGTTGGTGGCTCGGGAATCCTTGAGGGCGATCTTGCTGGTGCCGCGCAGTATAACCGCGGAACAGTTGGCGATTCGTTCTCCGGAGACCTGTTGGTCTTCAATACGGACGGATCCCTGCTTTCGACCGGCGGCGTGGAAGTCGCGGGTGGAGCCAACGGCGGCGGCGGCGGCATGGCTATGCCGGACATTTATTTGCCGCCCTTTAACGGGCTTAACGCTGGAGCCCTTCCGACTGCGGGTCCGCCGCCTAACAACGGTCTGCAGGCTCCTGCTTCTCCGCTTCCCACGGGCGGCGCTGAAATCACGCAGGTCACCCTGGATTTCGGCACGGCCGGAATTCTGGGCCAGGGTCGCAGGGATGGCATCTATAGCGACGCCGAGGGTTCCTACCAGGTCGTCAACGGTGTCAACACCTACGTTCCCAAGTCAACCGCCTTCGCCAAGAGCCAGGACGGCTTCACCGATGGCATCCTGACCGGCGTGCAGTTTGACGCTACCGGCACCATCCAGGGTTCCTTCTCCAATGGCCAGACGGCGGCGATCGGACAGGTCGTCATCGCCATGCCGAACAACGAAGGAGGCTTGAACAAAGTGGGAAGCAACTACTTCGCCACTTCCTCCAACTCGGGAGCCTTGTTCGTCGGCTTCGCGGGCCAGGACGGCGTGGGTACGGTTCAGGGCAACACCCTGGAATTGTCCAACGTCGACTTGACGGTGGAGTTGTCCAACATGATCATCGCCCAGCGCGGGTTTGAGGTGAACGCCCGGGTGATCTCGGTGACCAATTCAACCTTGCAGACGACGGTCCAATTGGGCCAGGGCGGCTGAGGTTGAGGGTTAAGTAAAAGCCGGAGCCTTCAGGATCCGGTGTCAATGAAGCGGCGGCGTTTCCTGCCTTGCGGGAGACGCCGCTTTTTTTTGCCTAGTACTGCTGTTAGAATAACGAAATGGAAAAAATATCCGATCCGTTTTTTAAGGAACCATTCCACATGAAAACGATTTTGAGACCCTTCGTGATGCTTCTGCCAAGTCTTTTCCTGCTATCAGTTGGTTGTTCCTCCAATAATTCTCCCACTGCCGCCAATCCCAACGATTGGGAAGAAGTGACGGCGCACGCCGCCTTCGCCGGACGTTATGGTTTGACTGGAACCGTTTACAACAATCTCATGTGGGTGGTGGGCGGCGCCAGTGGTTCCGGCGGGGTCACGACCTATTACAGTGATGTATGGTCTTCCGGGGACGGGGCCTCTTGGTCGAAAACCAACGGCGGCGCACCCTTTGGGGGGCGCTACGGCAGCCAGGTTCTTTCCTTTAACGGAAAGTTGTGGCTGATCGGCGGGAATAATTCTGGAATCCTCAAGAATGACGTTTGGAATTCTACCGACGGCGCTGCCTGGACCCAGGTGTTGGCGGCCGGTCCCGCATCCCCGACCCAATTCAGCGCTCGGGAGGATTTTCAGGCGTTGGTTTTCAACGGGCTCATGTGGGTCATCGGCGGATGGTCGGGGCAAAATAATGGCGACGTGTGGAGTTCGCCGGACGGATTCACCTGGACGAAAGTGTTCGCTGGAGGCGGCGTCGGCGGTTTCGCGGGCCGGTGGGGTCTCACCTCGGCAATCCTCAATAACCAAATTTGGATTTTCGGAGGAGCCAGCGGCTTGACCGGAGATTCGGACCCTACCCAGGGCTATGGCGATGCCTGGTTTTCCGCGACCGGCGCAGCCTGGACCAAGGCCACCCAATATGCCGGTTATGGTTTAATTTATTTCGGCCAAACGGTTTCTATGGGAAGCGAATTGTGGATGACGGCTGGATTTCGATGGAACAACTGGGGAGGCCAAAGCCAAGTGGCCACCAGCGGCGATGGAATCAATTGGACGGATGGAGTTGGATCTTTTCCGCCGCGTTTTTACCACTTGAGCTTGGTTTATAATAATTATGTTTGGATTATCGCGGGAGCGGATGACTATTGTGATACGACCACCGCCTGTCCCGTTCAATACCTGAACGATGTTTGGCGTCATCAATAAAAATGGGGAAGCGCTTTCCCCCGGCGGTCTGAGGAGAAAAAATGATTCCTGTCACCCGATTGAACGGCCAAGAAGTTTATATCAATTCGGACTTGATTCTTTTTTTAGAAAGTTCGCCGGAAACCATACTCACGCTGCAAAACGGCAAAAAAGTAACGGTGAAAGAATCCATCCCGCAGGTCATTGATAAGGTGGTGGAGTTTAAGTCCCGGATACTTCCGAAGATTTTCGACGGTAAACAGCGCTGATTTAAAGGAGGGGGAACATGGCGATCCATTCGACGGCGGGTGGTCTGGGCGGAAAAGACTTGATGGAAACCACCCAGGCGTTCCAACCTCTTAAAAAGGTTGAGCCCAAAATCCAAACCCCGAAAACCGAAAAGATCCGGCCGGAACCGGAGACCTTGGCGCCCGCTTCCAAACCGACGGCGCAATTATTGAGGCGCTTTGAGTCCCTGCCGCCGGTCCTGCACCAGGCCTTGGTGGATAACCAAACCTTGCGGAACCAGTTCCAGGAAATCGAGCATTTAACCAGCCCGATGGCTCTGGTAAAACCCAGCCACCAGGCTGAATCTTTGGGAAGTCCGGAACCGATCCATGAAAATCACCAGGTTCTTCCATTACCCCAGCGGTCAACTTCAACGAATATGGGCCTTTCGAGGATTCAAACTGAAACAGTTGCACGAAACCCGGTTCGCGGGGATAATGGACCAAAGATAAAAATCGAAGAGCCTGAAAGACCCGTTCAGCCGCCTCGAAACGATAACGGGGTGAAAGGTTCTGCGATCCATCCTATAAACCTAATGGGTGGTAAAACGAAAAGTAAAAATACACCCTTGCCGAAGAGTCTTCACGAGCCTCCGCCGCAAGTACCGGTGGGGCATCTATTAGATTTGAAGTTATAGGAGTTGGAATGCGTCTTAAAAGAAGTTTTTATTTAACTGTATTATCCGCGTTTTTCATTTATGCCATTTTCCCGGCTGTTTTTCATACCGCGCCCGCTTTCGCCCTTTCAGCGGACCCTAATCAGCATTTTGACCCCACGCCTGTTTTGGTGGCGCCCACGGCGACCCAAACAGTCGGGCCTTCCTATTACGCCAATTGGGCTGTGACTTCAGGAGGCGGATCGGCCGTTTATTTTCTGACCAGCTTGGCGAACAACATCGCCTTCGGGGATCCCTTAAACGGCGAACCAAGTCCCAAGACCACGGGTGAGGTTACCGCCAGCGGGGCCGCGGGCGGAACAGTTACCATTACCTATACCGATCCCAATCCGACCGGGAGCCAAATCTATGTCGAGGTGGAGGTTTATACCCAGAATATCGGGCGGCAGTTTACTATTATCGCCACCGATACCTTGGGCAATTCGGCTACCCATACGGCGGCCCAACAGGATCTTCTTTACAATTGCGCAGGCGGCGGAATTCAGGCCAGTACCACCAATGCCAATACATGGACGACTCTTTGGGTGGATACCTCTGGTTTGCCAAACCCAGTGAAGACAGTTCAAATTATTATCCCGAACGGTTTTGCCAATACGATGGATTCTAACCCGGTTTATCTTGATAATATGGAGGGGGTTGGCAACCTGCCGTGCATCATTTCGCCCACGCCGACACCGCCGCCGCCGACCAATACACCTACCAATACCCCTACGGTGACCAACACCTTCACGCCGACGAATAGCCCCACCAACACGCCTACCTTTACCAATACTTTCACTTTAACGCCAACCACGACCAACACCTTCACGGATAGCCCCACTCCCACGCCGACCAATACCAATACCCTTACCAAAACGAATACACCGACGCTGACTTTCACCAATGTTTTCACCAACACCTCCACCGATACCTTCACGAATACACCCACAAATACTTTAACGCCCTCCCCAACCAATACTCCGCCCAACACCAACACGCCCACGCCAACTTCCACAAAAACCAATACCCCCAACAATACCTCCACCAACACCTTCACGAACACCCCTTCCAACACGGCGACCAATACCTTTACCAATACTTTCACCTTGACCCCGACAAAGACATCGACGAACACCCCAACCTTTACCAATACGAATACCTTTACTTCGACGAGCACTCCGACCCCCACCCATACGGCGACTCCAACTTTTACTCCGTCGCCCACTGCCACATCGACCCACACCCTGACCCCGACCTATACCAATACGCCGGGTCCGACGGCGACATTCACGGCAACCCTCTGTCCTGTTTCGGTTTATCCCAACCCAATGGATTTCCAGGCCTCCCACGCCATCGCAGCCTGTCCTGGGAAAGCCTGTATCGTGATTGGCTGTGTCCCGGCGGGATCCACGGTCAATATCTTTACCGTTTCACTAATGAGGGTTCGTACCTTTTTGCCCGGCGATCCTAATTTCACCCTAGCCCCCAGCTTAAATGTCGGGACTATTACGTGGGACGGCAACAACGGGGATGGAAATCCCGTCGCGGCGGGTTTTTATCTTTACGTGATTGACGGCCCCCAAGGAAAAAATTTCGGTAAATTCGCCATTTCACGTTCGAGGAATGGTCCTTAATGACAGGATCGGCATTTAAAAGGACTTTAATAACCTTGCTGTCGCTATGGCTGGGGGGGACTTCTTTGGCCTATTCCCAAACCGCCAATAGCGGCCGGGCTGCCTTTGATTTCCTAAAAATTTCCCCGGTCGCGAGAGCCGTGGGTCTGGGGGGAGCCTATACAGCCCTGGGTGATGACATCGGCTCCATTTATTACAACCCGGCCGGCTTGGCCAGCCAATTGACCAGTGAATTCAATTTCACCTATCTTTCCCTTTATCAGGGGATGAACTATGAGTTTATCGCCTTTGGTTATCCTTTGGCGGAATCGATGCCGTCGGTCGGGGGGACTGTGGCCATCAGCGTGAATTTACTCCAGCCGGGAAGCCAACAAAGGACCAACGACGCGGGAGTAACGGTCGGGACCTTTTCCAGCGGGGACCAGGTATTCACCCTGGCTTATGCCAGGCCCATCGGTTCCAGCGTTCACTTTGGCCTGTCCGTGAAGATGATCCAACAGCAAATTGACACCATTTCCTCATCCTTATTCGATATGGACGCGGGTATCGTCGTGCTGCCGCCTTTCAACGGAATGAGAATTGGGTTTACTCTCAAAAACCTGGGGGCTCAATCCGCTGGTTTTGATCTGCCCCTTTCCCTCAACGCCGGCATTTCCTACCGCCGATATGAGTTGTTCAGCGAGCAGGATGACGGAGCGCTCACCGCCGAGACCACTTTTCCCCTGGCGCCGATTGAGGACCGGGTCGGAGTTAAGGTAGGAGCCGAATACAATTTTAAGTGGATCGGAAGCAGGGCAACCCTTAGGGGCGGCTATACTTTTTTAGACAAGGATTTAGCCGGGGTTGGCTTGACCTTGGGAGCGGGCTACGGTTTGGATTTGAACGGGACGGTCTTGTTTATTGATTACGCCTTCGCTCCCGCCGATGAATTCGGCGAATCTAACCGCATTTCTTTGACCACGAAATTCTAATTTTAATTCAAAAGGCAATCACCTTATGATGTCAATGCCGGTTAAAAAAATCATGGTGCTGGCTGGATTGTTTTTCGCGGCGGCCGGATCTTTTACCCCGCTCCAAGCCGCATCCGTCGGAACGACTACCGCCGATATCCTCAAAATCAACCAGGGCACCCGGCCCGCCGGAATGGCCGGAGTTTATACCGCGTTAGGCGACGATGCTTATTCGGTCGATTATAATCCCGCGGGCCTTGCTTTGGTGAAAGCCTCTCAATTGGTGATCCTTCATTTAGACAGCCTGGCGGATATCCAGTATGAGTTCATGACCTTCGCCACTTCTTGGGGCGGCAACAACACCCTCGCCGTGAACACGACCTACCGGCATTCTCCGCCTATTGATAACCAAGTTCCCGATCAGCAGATTGCCAACACGGATGACTTCTTGGGAAGCGTTTCCTATGCGCGGAAATTTTCGGACAGCATCCGGGCGGGAGCGACCGTGAAACTGCTTCAAAGCACCTTGGGGCCCTATTCGGCCTCGGCGGTGGCGGGCGACCTCGGGATTCAAATTGACAACCTTCCTTTTGGATTCGTTGCGGGTTTGGCGGTGCAAAATATTGGGACCGGCATGACGTTCAATCCTACTTCTTCGGCCGATCCGCTCCCGATGTTTATCCGTGTGGGTCTTGGCGGCCATTGGAAGATCGATGGAGTTAAAGATATGAAGGTGGGAGTGGAGGTTTTTAAACCTTCGGATCAAGATATTAAATTGGAAACGGGTGCCGAATATTGGCTTTTCCCCGGGCTTTTCGCCATCCGCGGGGGACATAGGCTTGAAGGAATTGGGCAGGCAACCTATAACGTTTTTCAGGGATTTACCTTGGGGTGCTCTCTGGCGAAATCCTTCGATGGGGACGATTTTGGACTGGATATTGCTTATAACCCTGCCGAGTTTATTTCTCCTACTAATCCCGTTTCAACTGTCGAGACGACGTTCTCTTTTGCTCTGAACTTCAAGTTCAACCAATTCCACATCTTCTGAAAACTCACGCCCTCTCCGGCAAAATACTATTCTGATTTCTTAAGGCGACTGAAAGGCGGAAGCGGGGAGTTAAAATCCCGAAAATATCGCTTTTGCTCCACGGCGGGAAGGCTTAAAAATGAGCGGTGATTTACTTTTGCCTTTCCGAGATTGACAAGTACTGGCCCCCCTGTTAATCTTCAAAACCTGTAAAACACTTTAAATACAATAATTTTTGGATAGGCGCGCCGAGGTAGCTCAGTTGGTAGAGCAGCGGACTGAAAATCCGCGTGTCGGCAGTTCAATTCTGCCCCTCGGCACCATTTTAATTGGAAAACGGCGGCTCTTGCCGTCGCTTTAGTCGATTGTCCGGCGCCATGTTGGATTAAAACTAAGGCGTGTCGCGTTGTTTGACCTTGACGTTAACAATGATCAGTCAATAGAACTTTTCTCTCATCCCTCTTTCCGGGAATTTTCATGGCCAGTCTTTCACCCGAATTGCTTAAACCCTGCGACATCCGGGGGATTTACCCCAAACCCTTGGGAAGCTCTCAGGCGGAACAAATCGGATTGGCCGTTGGAACTCTTCTCAAAGATGAAGCCCACCGGAACATTAAAGTGGTCGTTGGCCATGATGTGCGCCATTCCAGTGAAACCCTGAATAAATCATTAATTCTGGGCCTCCGCAACACGGGCCTAAAAATTGTTGATGCCGGTCTTGTCTCGACGCCGCTTTTGGCCTTCGCCACCCGGTTCGCGGGAGCGTCGGTCGGCGTCATGATCACCGCTTCCCATAATCCTCCCGAATACAACGGGTTTAAATTTTTTACCCAAGGTGTTCCAGCTTCGACCGACTGGATTGAGCGGTTGTACCAGGTTTTGCGGAAGGAGACTTTTCGCAAAGGAGCGGGGGTTGTTGAGAAGAAAAATTTTTACGCGGACTACCGAAACGCGCTCGTCAACGCGGTCGCTCAAAATTTTCAAGGCTTCAAGATGGTGACGGATGTGGGCAACGGAGCCGCCGCCCTGACGGCGCCGATGGTTTTAGGGGCGCTTAACTGTGAACTGGACCTGATGAACGCCGAACCCGATGGGTCCTATCCCGGACGGGGAGCGGACAGCTCAAATCCGGAAACGCTCGAGGCTTTGGGCGAGCGGGTGCGTAAAAAAAAGGCCCAATTGGGCGTAGCCTTTGACGGAGATGGGGACCGAATTAGTTTTGTGGATGAAAAAGGAAGGGAAGTACCCAACGACGTGATGCTTTGTCTTTTCGCCGGAGACATGCTGAAAAAGCAAAAAAACCAGAAGGTCGTTTATGACGGCAAGTGCTCGGATCTTGTCGCGCGCCGGGTCGCCGCCGAGGGCGGCATCCCCTTACTGGAAAAGTCGGGCCACACTTTTATTTTCGCCAGAATGATCCGGGAGAAGGCGCTGTTGGGCGGAGAATCCAGCGGCCATTTTTTTATTCCCGGGGGGTTTCCCGGCGACGCGCTTTTTGCCTGCCTTCGGGTTTTGGAAATTTTGAAGTCGAGCCAGAAAACGCTTTCCCAATATTTTGACCAGTTTCCTCCCCGGGTTTCCACCCACGACATCAAGCTGGAGCTGTCCGCGGATGTGATTGAAAAACTTTATGAAGTTTTAAAAAACCGGGCCCGCACCATGGGGGGGGAAGTCTCAACCTTGGACGGCGTGAGGGCGGTTTTTGAGGGGGGGTGGGGGATTGTGCGTAAATCCGTCACTCAACCGGTCCTCTCCTGCCGTTTCGAGTCTTCCGATAAAAAAAAGATGGCCGCCCTTATCGCCGAATGGTTTCAGGATGACCCGAAGATCCAGGAAATGGTCCTCGATAAAATTTAAAACCGCCGACTAAAAACATACTTGGTGGTGAAAAGATTTTGGTGAGGGGTTTTATATGGTCTATTGTTATTTCATCGGTTCGTTTAAGGATTCAAACTTCCGGCGGATGGTGGAAGACTATCACCACCGCTTAAAGCGTCTTTGGCCCGTTACGCTGGTGGAAGTCCCGGAACAGGCTAAAAAGATTGAAAAGTTATTGGCGGACAAAAATGGAAAAGGAATCCTTGTTTCATTGGACGCCCATGGCGAAGGAATGGATTCGGGGGCTTTCACCCGGTGGGTGACCCAGTCCTCCCGGGATATCTTTTTTTTCGCCTGGGGCGCGGACGGCCCGCCGGCCGCGGCGCCTAAAATGGGAATGAAATCGATCAGCCTTTCACCCATGACTTACCCCCATGAATTGGCCAGGGTTTTGCTTTTAGAACAGCTTTATCGCGCCGGCGCCACCCTCAAGGGACACCCCTATCCCCGGTGAGGTTCATGGACGGGGATCTTTCACCTGAAACAGCGGGCTTTGGAACGGATTGCCCTGTTTTAAAATGATTTTCAAGAAAATGGAACCGGGAGATGGTCCGGCCCGTCATAATAGGGAGACGCTTGGAGTGGGTTTGTCAGCCGCTACCGAATGACTAGAAGGAGAAATCGTGATGCGAAATTTTAAGTTCGATTATGTTTCGCTGGTTGTTTTCGGATTTATCCTATTTTTGATTTTACCCTTGCCGGAATTGACCCAGGCCGATAACGCCCCCGCCGCGCCTGAGTCCCAGGTCTACACGATCGAGCAGCTTCAGGGCGGCAATATCCAGGTTTTGGAGGCGGGCGCCAGCCAATGGGAGGCGGCGGCGGAGGGGCAGGAGGTTGAGGCGGGCGATGAGGTTAAGGTGGGAGGGGGAAGCCAGGCGGTACTCATGCTGGGATCGGAAACCTCTCTTCATTTGGACGAAAATAGCGACATGAAAGTTGATCAACTATCCTCTAACGACACGGGAGGATTTTTCAGCCATTTGGAAATTTTAGCCGGACGTTTATTGTCCGATGTAAAAAAGAACCTACAGGACAGTCATTCGTCCTTTGAAGTTGAGTCCAACGGCGTGGTTTGCGGCGTTCGGGGTACGGCCTTTGAGGTCTCCGCCCAGGGCGATGATTCTGAAGTGTCGACTCATGAAGGCGAGGTGGAGGTTACGGGTGGGGGTGAAACTCACCGGGTTTCCGCGGGTAATTTCTCGTCCTTCAAAAGGGGAAGGTTTTTATTGCTCCGCCGTTTGGATCGGTTGGAGGCGCAGAGATTCCAAAGGTGGAGGACGATCCGGCCTCTTCTCTTTAAAAGAAGGCTTCTGCGTCTGGAAGCGATCCGAAATCACGCGCGTCAGCCTTGGATTAGGAAGCATCCACGCATGGGCATGGGTAAGCCCTTCTTGAAAAGGGATGTGGAAAAGAAGAGAGAGAAACGAAGACTACTTCGGAAAAAAATGAGGGAACAAGAAGTGAAGCAGTAGGGATGGAATAAAAAGGTTCTTTGCATTACACTAAACGGGTCTTAATAAGAGAGGGGCGCTTAACGCTCCTCTCTTTTGTTTTTTCGCCTCTTTTCGCTCACTTTCATCGAAAGAGGAATCGTTTCCGGAGTTCCCATGAATATTGCGCAAAGGCTTTCGACGGTTGTTCGAGAAGCCCGACTGGAAGACCGGCCGCAACAAAATGACATGGCCGAGGCCGTCCAACAAACGCTGGAAAAGGGCGGCTTCCTCATGGCGGAAGCGGGAACGGGCGTGGGAAAGAGCTTCGCCTATTTAATGCCCGTCCTCGAGTACGCCTTGAAAAATGGCGGCCCGGTCATCGTCTCTACCCATACCCTTACCCTTCAGGAACAGCTCTATCAAAAAGATCTACCGTTGGTCCTCGCGGCGTTGGAAAAAGAAGGCTTGGGATCGGCCTCGGCGGTCCTCATGAAGGGCAGGGGCAATTATCTTTCCAAACGGCGGCTGTCTCTCGCCTTGGAAAACAACGGGCAGATGGAACTCGATGGAAAATCAACCGATTGGCTGAAGATCCAAGAATGGGCGGCCCAGTCCCCGGAAGGCACCCTCACTACCGCCGGATTTCCCATTTCTTCCGACGCCTGGAACGAAATTAAAAGCGACCCATTCCATTGCCTGGGGCCGAAATGTCAAACTTTTGAAACTTGTTTTTACCACTCCATTAGGCGCAAGGGCTATGGCGCCCATTTAATCCTGGTGAATCACGCTTTACTCCTGGCCGATCTTTCCCTGAAGATGAACGAGGAACAAGGCGTTTTACCGCCTTATAGTGTTCTGATCGTGGATGAGGCCCATCACCTGCCGGCCTTGGCCGCGGAACATTTGGCGACCGCCGTCACCCTGTCCGAGTGCTTGGGGCTGGTGAAGCGGCTTCTTTACACCGACGATAAATCCTCTGACGGCAAGAAAGGATTATTCGCCCTCCTGCCCACCCAAGGGGCCGGCGAGGCCGTGATGAATTTCAAAACCGAAGCCGAGAGATTTTTCAATGAGTTGGGTTTGGCGGCCATACCTTCGGCCAATAACAATCGGGCCTATCCCATGCCTGAAAATCCCCCGACGGTGGAGATGATCGCCAAACCCCTCCAGAGGATCGAAGCCTTGCTGGAAACGGCTGAAGCTTCGGCGACTTCCGAGGAATTGGAATTGGAAGCAAGGGGCACCAAGGAAGAGTGCCGGTCGCTGGTCAGGCGTCTGTCGTATATCCTTCAACGGGGCTGGGGCGACGAGGCTTGCTACGTGGTGGAGCCCGATGCGGGCGCCCTCCGAAGGGGAGTGATCGCCGCTTCGGCGGTGAAGGCCATTCCCCTGGACTCCTCCAGCCTCATCCGGGAGCATCTGTTGGCGTCCACCCGGTCGGTGGTCTTTACCAGCGCCACCTTATCGGTCGGCAAGGACTTCAGTTATTTCAAACACGCTCTTGGGTTGGACGGGCCCGATGAGGCCGAAAAGGTTCAAACGCTTTTGGTGGGTTCTCCCTTTAATTTTAAAAAACAAGTGACGCTATTTCTTCCCAGGTCCATGCCCCATCCCCGCCGGGAAGAGGAAAAATACATCCGGGAAGTCGGCGAATATGTCCGGGCGTCCCTGAAGCATTCCCACGGGAAGGCTTTTGTCCTGTTCACCAGTTTCAAAATGCTCCGTCAGGTCTTGGAAATGGTTCGCAAGGACATGGACGACATGGGCATTACTCTCTTGACCCAAGGGGAGGAGGGCTGGGATCGGACGAGGCTCCTCAAGGTATTCCGGGAAGACATTAACTCGGTTTTGTTCGGAGTGAACAGCTTTTGGGAAGGGGTAGACGTGCCGGGCGAGGCCCTCTCTAACTTGATCATTACCAAACTGCCTTTCCAGGTCCCTGAGGGCCCGCTGGTCGAGGCCCGCCACGCCCGTTTAAAGGAACAGGGGTTGGAACCTTTTCAGGTGGAAAGCCTTCCGGAAGCGGTCCTGCGCTTAAAACAGGGATTCGGCCGGTTGATCCGGACCGCCACCGATGTGG
>CAZHFP010000077.1:6176-12771 GCA_964531065.1 uncultured bacterium | reverse complement strand
AAAAACCCAAAATTAAATCTTAAATTCCGCCTATTTTCTTAAGCATCTCATCGGCATCGATAAAACCAATCGCGCGCAGGGCCTTCTTCTCTTGCCCATCAGCCCCGATGAAAACCAGTGTGGGAACACCCATAATTTCATAGGTCTTTTTCAATTCTTCCACCGGGCCCGAATCATATTGACTCAAGTCCGCCTTCAATAAAACCCATCCTTTTAAAGCCTCATGAATCCTCGGATCCGGGAAGGTTTTGATTTCCAGCTCCTTACAGGGCAGGCACCAGCTGGCTGTAAAATCAATAAAAACTGGTTTCTTTTCTTTCTTCGCTTGCTCCAGAAGTGCCTTGTCGTAATTCTGAAAGAGAAATTCAGCCGGCTGGGGCCAGGCTTTGTAGACCGTTATTCCCATCACCACTAAAAGAATTCCAAATGCATGCTGGAATTTTTTGAAGCCGGACGTCACTCCCGCGCCCGAAAAAAACCAACCCAATAGAATGCCGCAAGCGATAAGGTAAATGGGCACGGCATAGTGGTTGAAATCCTTCGGCGTCAGCGGGTTCAGGAAATAAAGCGGCATCCCGAAAAGAATCAATCCAAAAACCTTCTTCACCCAAACCATCCACATGCCGGACCGGGGAAGTTTCTGGAGATTAGAAGAAAAAAATCCCAGCCAGAGATAGGGAAAACCAAGGCCCAGTGAGAGGGTGAAAAACATGATAAAGCCCAGGTAAGGATTCGCCTTAGCCGCCACGAAAGTGAGAAGCCCAATGGAAAAGGGATCCACGCAGGGTGCAGCGACAATGCCAAAGACCAAGCCCATCACCAGCGCGCCGATCCATCCCTGGCTGTTCCCCGCCGCGACTTTATCGAGCAGCCAAGCTGGCGCTTGAAGTTCGTAAAGGCCGAACATGGACAAAGAAAGAATCACCAGCAATGTTGAAATGCCGATGAGCACCATGGGCGACTGAAGGGTTGATCCTAATATTTTCCCCGTCAAAGCCGCCGTCACTCCCAACGTGGAATAGGTCAGGGAGATGCCCACCACATAGGCCGCCGCCCGTCCCAGAATGACTAGGGGCTTTTCATCCTTCTGGCTTCCAAAATAAGAGACCGTGATGGGAATCATGGGGTAGACGCAAGGGGTGAGATTCAGGGCCAGACCGCCGAGGAAGATAAGAATAAAGGTAACTAGAATTCCCTTTTCCAGCAAAAACCGATAAATAATATTATCCGATGGAACCTTGTCCACCTCTTCCTGGGTTCCAGGCGCCTTGAAAAATTCCGCGTTCACCGGCTGAGAGGTTTCGCCATGGAGCGCCGGCGACACATCCGCGTTTAATTTCACCGTGCCCGGCCGCAAGCAAACCTTGTCATTGCAGGCTTGGAGATGGATTTCCAACGGAATTTTTAAAAGCGTTTCCTTAGCCGCTCCCTTTAACTTCACCGGGAGAACCACGAGAGTCTCGTTTTCATAGACAGGGAAGGGCTTATCCGATCCGCCGATGGCTTTGGGGATCCCCATGCCGTACCGAGCGGGCCCTGTCATCTCAAAAGGCGAGGATGCGGACAGGGAAACTTCCAGCGGAACAAATCCTTCCGGCAGTCCCCCATGCCCATTGATATGCCAACCTTCCTTTATCTTGAGGTGAACTGCTACCTCAAATGAATCTTTCAACGGAATCGGTTTTAAGGAAGGGTATGCCTCGGCACTAATGACATTTGAGCTGTCCGCCGGAAAGTTCGACTGGGCCTGGGTAAGCCCGGGCGCGATGAATCGCGCCCCTACAATGGCTAGGATAAAAGAAAGGATAAAGCGGATATTTTTTCCCATGGTTCTTAACTATACCTGATTTTATGGGCGGAAGTTACTGGCTAAATAAGGTTTTAATCCCCCTCACCCTACCCTCTCCCTCCAGGGGCGAGGGAATTAAAAAAGATTAAAATAAAACAAAAAAAGGCGGCCCGAAGGCCGCCTCTCAACAATTCCTAACTACTAACTCCTAATTACTAACTGCCTTTCAGATTTTCCGGGTGGATTCCCGCTCGATCAGCTCCGGCTGTAAGGTGGTGGCCTTTTCCAGCAGGGGCTCCTCGGCGATCATTTGGAACATCTTATGGGCGGCTAATTTTCCCATCTCATAAGGGGAAAAAGAAACCGTGGTCAAAGGCGGCTCGTGATAAATCGCCTCTTCCATATTATCGAACCCGATGATGGAAATGTCTTCCGGCACATTCACGCCCTTTTCCTTTAACGCCCTGGTCGCCCCGATGGCCATCAAGTCGCTGGCGCAGACAATGGCGCTGGGACGGCGGACCGCCGCAATAATTTTAAGGGCCGCTTTATACCCGCCCTCCTCCTCAAAGTCGCCGTCGGCGACCCAATCCGCGTGAAATTCCAATTTGTTGGCGGCCAGCATATCCTGGAAAGCCTGGAACCGTTCGATGGCGTTGGTGGTGGTCATTTTTCCGTTGATGATGCCGATCCTCTCATGGCCCAATTTAACCAAATGCTCAATGGCGATCTTCACTCCGCCCCTGTTGTCGAACCCGACGTAGGGCAGGTCTTCCTGGCCGGTGATTTTTCCGTTCACCAGGATGAAGGGGACGTTCGCCTCGGCCAATTCGCGGATGGAGGCGTCCGTGGACCAGGCGTTCAAGACGAACATGCCGTCCACACTGCCGTCGCCCAGCAAAGCCCGGTAGGAAATTTGAGCGCGGGCCGTCTCGGTCAAGGGATGCAAAAGAAGGCGGTACTGTTTCTCCGCGGCGACTTCCTCCAAACCTTCCATAATGTTGGTGAAGAAGGGACTGCTGAACACGGAGGTGTGATGGGGCGCGATGACGCCGCAAATGTGAGAATGCTTCTGGCGCAGGCGGCGGGCGTGGGCCTGGGGCTTGTAATGAAGGTCCTTGATGGCCACCAGGACTTTTTTCCGGCAATCCTCGCTGACCCACTTTTTGTTATTGAGCACCCGCGAGACGGTTCCAATGGTCACGCCCGCTCTTTTCGCCACGTCTTTAATGGTTGCCATGGTTGAACTCCTGAAAGGTTTTCGGAATAAACTCGACGCGAATTTCCGGCTAAAACCGGGTCTTGTAATAAATTTGACGGTTATTGTAAGGGGATTTCCGAGGGAATTACTAGGCTGAAGAGGGTTTGATTTTTAGGATTCTAAAATTTTATCAGGGTTGTCAGATTTGACGGTTTCGGGATTTAAAAACGTTTCAAGGTCGGGGTATATGCACCTATATCGTCTACTTTCACGTGCCATTTATTTTTGGGGCGTTGTTGAAACCTTGAGGGTCAACTCGCCTCGGCTGAAAACGACCGGATAAAATCCTTTTTCATCCGCGATTATTTTTTGTTTCCCCTGCCAAAATTCAAAGCCGTCTTTGATTCCGTCCGCCTGGATTTTCAAGAGGACGTTATCGGGAAAATATTGAGGGATCTGCCACTTCAAGGTCTTTTCATTGTCTCCGGCTTGCGTTGAGGCTTTTTCAAAAACCTTTTGAGCCCGGAAATAAGCTCCCACTTCCAGAAAAGTTCCCACCCAAATGTCCTTCGCTTGTAAATAATCAAGGATCTGCGTGAAGACTTTCTTGGTGATCGGATTCCAACCCCAGGGTGTGCCTTCCAAGCCGTGGATCATCCAAACCAGCCAGCCCCCGCCCGTCACGTCGTCATCGATCCAAGTTTTATAGGTGTCAAAGGTCAAGTTCGTCATCGTCGTTTGCGAGGGGATATTCATCCAATCCGGTTCCACCTCCGGTTTCATAACATAAGTACCGTAGCCTCCTCGGGCCAGTAAATGGGTTTTTTCGACATTTGCTTTCAATCCGGGTGAAATCTCAACAAATGGATAGGCGAAGGTCAAAACGGGGATTCCAAATTCCTTTTGGAGGACGTTCTTGGCCCCGGCCACCTGGGCTTCCTCGTCCTTGGGAGTCAATTCATTGGCGTGCTTGTGGTCCAGGGTGTGGTTTCCGATTTCATGGCCGGCCAAGAGGATTTTTCTCCACTCATCCTTCCGGTCGATTTTGTTGGCGATCAGATAAAAGGTTCCGTGCATCTTCCGTTGGTTGAGTTCGGGAACAACCACGTCCAAATGGGACGGATCGCCATCGTCAAAGGTGAGGGAAGTCGCGGCCTTATGACCGTTCCAAGGAACAACTTTCAAATCAGGAAAAACCGGCCCGGCAAAAGTAAAAGAAGTCATTACAAAAAATCCAAAAATTGAAAACACCGAGAGGTTTCTGGTCATTTTTATTTTCCTCGCAAAGGATAATCCGGCGGAAGGACATGACTCTCCGCTGAGGAGCTTTAGTTTAACCGATTTGTAATCGGATTTCCTCATGGTCTTTTCGTTGGCCCCCCGGAAAAGGCCCTCAAAACTTCTCTCTAAAATTTCGGGAATATAAGTTATGATTTATTCCCTATGAGTCATAAGAACTCCAACCGAATATTGAGGCTTTATGAACACCCTCTTTGACCAAGCCGAAAAGGCTAGACAATCCTCCCGGTTCAAAAACGCCCAAAGAATTTACAAAACCCTTCTTCGAAAATCACTCCCGCATGAAGAAAAGGCCGAAGCTTTATTGGGTCTGGCCGACGTGGAGCGTATCCAAGGCTATTTCACCGATTCCCTCAAGCATTACCAATCGGCGGCCCAACTCTTAAAAAAAATTGACCCCTCCGCCCAAGTCGACGCCCAGGTCGGCTGGGCCCTAGCCGCCCGCGCCGTGGGCCGGCCCCAGGAGGCTTTACGGGAATTAAAAAAAGCTTTGGCCTCTTACAAAAAAGACAAAGACCCTCAAGGCGAGGCTTTCGTTCACTGGGCTCTCGGTGGAACTTTAAGGATCGCCGGCGACATGAAGGGCGGGCTCAAAGAACTTCAAATAGCTCTGCGGATGTTCAAGGCTCTCAGGAATCCTGAAGGCGTTTCCTATACCTACTGCGCCCTTGGAGGCATCTTCCGCATGCTGGGCCGGTACGCTGAATCCGGAAAGTTTTATGGCAAAGCCAACCATGAGATGCGGCACCGCGGGGATACCTTCGGTATCGCTTATTCCTATTGCGGCCTCGGAAACGTTCAGCGCATGGCGGGACGTTTTAAACAAGCCTTACCCTTCTACAAAAAAGCCGAAAAACTTTATGGAACCATCGGCGACCGGGTCAGCTACGCTTACACCCTTTGGTCCATTGGAACGACTTATAAGATGCTCGGGGAGACCACGAAAGCTTGGCAGGCTTTTCAAAAAGCGGACGCCTTGTTCCAAAAAACCGGGGACACAAGGGGAAGGATTTATACGCTTCTTGGCTTCGCCGAGGTTGAATGGTTAAAAGAAGTTAGTAGTGGCAACACCGAAGTGCCCTTTGCCGGAGGCAAACGGGTGAAGGACGCGCGGGGGCGTGATAAATCACGCCCCTACAGGAGAAACAACAAAGGCACATCGTACTGGCGAACAGCCAACACCATTGCCAGTCAAAGCAAATTTGCTTGGGAGAAATTACACGTGGAGAGCCTCAAAGGCGGCCGAGTTAATCCTTTGAAGAATCGTTATCTGAATGCTGGTTCAAAATTTTGCCCCAAATCTCTCCCAGTCAACTGGCCATAAAAAAAGGCGTCCCGTTTTTTCGGGACACCTTTTGTTTAAATCCTTAGCGGACAGCGGAGGACGGACGACGAACGACAGCTGTTAATTATTCCGTAACCACGCTGGACAAGGTCGCCGTTTCCAAGCGCGCGATACGCTCTTCCAACGGAGGATGGCTTGAAAAAATACCCCCGCCCTTTCCGAAAATCTTCAAGGTTTGAACCGACGCCGGCTCATTCCCCGCCGGCAGGGGCTTCAGGCCCTGCAAAGCCTTCAAGGCGTTGATCATCTTCGCCCGGCCCGCCAGTTTCGCGCCTCCCGCGTCGGCGCGGAATTCCCGCCACCGAGAAAAAGCCATCAAAGGAATCATCCCCAACAGGCCGAAGCCCATTTGTAATACCATAATCAGCATGTACTGCATCATGAAGGAACCGCCCCTTTCATCTCCCCGGCGGCCTTGGGTCAGGGCGAAAGCGATGACGCGGGACAGGAACATCACGAAAGCGTTGATGACACCTTGAAGCAACGTCATGGTCACCATGTCCCCATTGGCCACGTGGGTAATCTCGTGACCCAGCACGCCTTCAATTTCATCTTTTTCCATGCGCTGAAATAGCCCGCTGGAAACCGCCACCAAAGCGCTGTCCCGGGTGGGGCCAGTCGCGAAAGCGTTGGCGTCAGGGCTTTCATAAATACCCACTTCCGGCATGGTTTCTAACCCGGCGTTCTTCGCGAGGCGGAAAACCGTGTCCACCAGCCAGCGCTCCGAGGATCCGCCCGGATTCTCGGGATTGATCACCTGCACGTGCATGAACCACTTGGCGGTCATGCGGGAGATTGCAAGCGAGATAAACGCCCCGCCGAATCCCCAGATCACGCAGAAAACCAAGAGCGATTGGTAATCGATCCCCCGGTCGGCGAGATAGGGCCGGACGCCCAAAAGGCTTAGGACGATATTGATGGTGAATACGACTAAAAGGTTGGTCACAACAAACAGGATGAT
>CAZHFP010000077.1:4800-6076 GCA_964531065.1 uncultured bacterium | reverse complement strand
GAACCTTCCGAAATTTCGTGGCCCATGATGAATTCTTTCAACACCGGTTGGTAGCCGGTCTGCTTCATGGCGTCCAAAGCCCTGCGGGAACCTTCAATAGGAACCACATCGTCCTCGGTTCCGTGGACCAAGAGGATGGGGGTTTCAAAAGGCGCCTCAGCCTTCGTTAAGGTCGCCCAGGGATCGGGTATGTAGCCGCTCATGGAAACAATCCCCGCGATTCTCCCTTTGTAATTCAACCCCGCTTCCATCGCCATCACTCCGCCTTGGGAAAAACCCATCAAGAGGACAGGCGTTGGTTTTTTTTCCGTCCCGGGCGCGGGCCGAAGGTTGGGATCATTAGAAAAACGGTCCATCACCTTAAAGAGATAGTCCCGGCTTTTTAGGATTTCTTCGTGATTGTGGGCCTGGAAGTCGTACCAAGCATAGGCCCCTTCCGGATAACCCTTCAGGTGCATCGGCGCGTCGGGCAAAACATAACGGACATTGGGAAGGTCGAGCTGTTCACAGAGGGGGGCCAGATCGTCGGCATTGGCGCCCAGCCCATGCAGGAGAATAATCACCGGCGCCCCAGGCGCGATGATGGCCGGATCCATGACGAGGCAGGAATGATTTTGGACCTTCACTTCGGAAATGATCATAAAAAATCTTTAACCCTTAGATGGATTTTGATCCAACCGCGGAAACTATTTCCCCGGGCCGGGTTGGGGCTGAATGGTAAGTCCATTGGGCATTCCGGACGGCATGATCATGGACGATTGGGGAGCCTTGGAAAGGTCCGGCTTTTTACCGTTGCCCAGCGCCTTCTGCAGATCCGTCACATGATCCTTCCAAAAGGGACAATTAAGATCCTTGAGGATGCAGGAGGCCACGGTCATCTTGCAGTTACAGGAACAAAGTTGGGTGTTGAAAGCCGACAAGACTTGAGCTTTCTTGGCTTCCGAAACGCCCGAGAAATTGATCATGGTGAAAGCTGATTCAGGGACTGGGACCGGAGTACCCATGGCCTGGGAAACGGCGGCTTGGGAATAAGGATCGGCGATGACCGTTTTGGCTGGGGCCGTATAACGCCCCGCCGCGAAAGCCGCTCCCATTAAAACGAGAGCCGCGGCGACGTAAATAATTCTCTTCAGGTCCTCTGACGGACGGAATTTTTCTTGGGGTTTTTCAACATGCGGCGGAATATCCTCGATCATGGTTTCCTCGTTGGGCGGCTGAAGGGTGGTTCGGCAAAAGGATCATACCTGATTCGGGCGGAAAAAAAGAAGACCGTCCT
>CAZHFP010000077.1:0-4700 GCA_964531065.1 uncultured bacterium | reverse complement strand
GATTTTTGCCCCTGAATCCAGGGCGTCTGGGTGGCGGTCAAGGAAGGAGTAAAGGTGAAAGTCGCGGCTGGGGTGTTGGTCGAAGTCCGGGTGAAAGTCACGGTAAAAGTCCGCGTGAGGGTAGGCGTCGCGGTGCGGGTGGGCGTAAGGGTCGCGGTTGGGCTGTTGGTGGAAGTGAGAGAAGAAGTGGGGGTAAGGGTAACGGTTGGAGTTGGGGTTATCGTAGAAGTAAAGGTCTCGGTACGAGTGTTGGTGGATGTGGCTGAAGCGGTGGCCGTGGGACTATCCGTGGGAGTGAAGGATAAAGTAAAAGTAGGAGAAGCGGTGGGGGTGGAAGTCGCCGTCGGCGTCAAAGTAGAGGTGTTTGTATTCGTCGGCGTGGGTGAAGGCGTTGCGGTCGGGCTCAAGGTTGGAGTAAAAGAAAAGGTGGAGGTGGAGGTTGGGGTGAAAGTAAAAGTTGAGGTCCCGGTATTCGTGGAGGTAAAAGAGTTGGTCGGGGTCGGGCTCAAGGTCGGAGTAAATGAAGAGGTGGAGGTGGAAGAAGATGTGGGAGTTGCGGTCACGGTCGGGGTGAAAGTAGACGTTCCGGTGTTGGTTGAGGTTGGAGTGGAAGTAGGGGTCGGGGTGTCGCAGATGGAATTGCAGGAGGCCGCCAACAGGTTCACGTAGTAAAAAGCCTTGCCGCCGCTTAAGGGGTTGCCCAGGGCCCAGGTAATTTTGCCCGAGTTACTTGAAAGTTGAACATTGTTATAAGTATCCAGAAATGTGTCGTTGATGATACTGCTGTCCCGGAAAATGGTCCCCGCGCCATCCGCCTCGTCCGGGGGCTGGGCCGGGTCAGGCGTGGTCGTTCCGAAAAACTCGTCGCTAAAATTGGGAATCCCATCCGGGACGGTCGTCCCCCCCCACCGGGAAAATTGGTTGGCCCCGCTGTTATTGTGCTGGCAGCTCCAATCCAAGGTCGAGGTCCAGGGCGTCACGCCCCAATCCAAAACATTCAAGGCCCCATCCCAAACAAAAAGCCCATCGCCTAAAGCCACCGCCCCGCAAGCCGAGGGCGAAGGGATGGTATAGACCACCACCAGGCATTCCATCACTCCCGGAGCGTTGGTGCTGTAGGAGGCGGTGCCGGGCGAAACCAGGCTGGTGACGTCGTAGCGCACATCCCCGAAAAAATTATCAACCCCGTTCATGGCGTCGGCCCCGTAGCGGGGGTCGGTCCATTTATTTTCCATATTACCTTGGCCCGCTTGCAGTCCCGCGGCCGTCGAATTTCCCCCAAACGAAACAGGGCCTGAGAAAAAAACCGCCGTGGTTCCCTGCTCCACCACTTCCAAGAAGGCTTTGACGATGGTGGCGTTGGCTGGCGGAGCGTTTTGCAAGTTGATCGTTTTCGTGACAGTCGTAACGGGGATGTTGACCCCCGAAGCGTAAAGCACCGACACCCCCGAAGCTGAATAGAGGTAAAACTGGTTGACCGCCATCGTGTTGAGGGACACGCTGGAAGAAGCGCAGTTGTCCAGGTTGGCGGTTTGGGTGTAGGGCGCGTTGAAGGTGCCATATTGGGCCTGGGCTGGCAGAGGCGCGAATAGGAGCGCCGCCAGAATAAATATTCCAGACGCGCTCGCGATCGTTTCAAGGTTAGGGGCGTTAAAGCCGGAAAAATTTCGAGTGTTCATAGGTGAAATACATTCTTCGGCCAAAGCCAGTGTCTGTATTCCCCTTATCTAACGGCTCAGCCCGGGTCTTTCTGAAGGGCCTATATTAGGTGGCATTTAAAGGCGGTTTGGCGCGAAAACCCCAGGGGATCTTTGCCGCAAGAATTTTCTTAGGTTCAAATCTACTCGCCTCGGAGTGTCAGTAAAATCGCCTTTCGGTATTGGGTATTTTGCTCGGCGAGATAAAGCTGATCCCGAGCCCAATCCATATAGATGTAAAAAAGCGCGTAATGGTCCAGGTCTTGGCCGGGATGGATTAATTCCATCTTCACCGGTTCTGTTTCCAGCTTTTTAAAGTCTCCCTCCGTGGACTTAATGTTGAACACCGCCTCCTTGAGCATGGATTTGGCCGTGAGCCCCGCGACGTAATAATCATTCAACATTTCCAGGAGGCGATCGCTTTGCTGTCCGGTGCTTCGAAGGAGGACATGGCCTTCATAACCAGGAGTTTTATCGCTTGCCCTTTCGCTTCCCTCGGGTTTTACCACCATAACAAAACTCGCCAGGTTGCCCTGGTAAGAGCATTCGGCCACCAGGCTGTAGGAACCGTCCGGAAGCTTTTGCTTCTGGACGATCTGGAAGCGGACGTTCCTAAAATCCCTCGCCTCGCTCAAAAGAGCCATGTCGTTGGCTCCGGGTTTGTCATGTAGGAAGCTTCCCTTGAAAAAAACAAAAAGCCAAAAGACGCCGATAACGATGAGAGTGATTATTGCTTTCAGGTTCATTCTTGGCTCTTTCGCGGAATCAAAATCATCATTATTTAGGACAATGGTCAACGGGTGTGTTTCAATATCCAATCGGTCATATTGTCCAAAACCTCCGGGGCCACCGTTTCCCGGATTTCAGGATAATCCAACGGCGTGCCCGTTTTACACTTTTCAAACATATGGTTCATGCCCGGGAATAACTTGAGGGTAAAGTCCCGACGGCCGCTTTCCTTGAGAGCCTTCTCGATCCCGTCCATACCGTCCGGGTAGACCTCCTCCATGTCCTTATCTCCGTTCATGGCAAGGATGGGGCATTGGATTTTTCGCAGAAACGCCTGGGGGTCCGAATCCGCCAATTGGCGGTACCAGGGTGTCATGAAGAGGTTCTTAAGCGATTCCTCCGTCCCCCAAGTTCCCAAGACTTGATCAAATTTTAGCTTCTCGGCATCGCTCAAATTGGAATAACCTTTTTTAAAGAGGTCATCCAGCTTTTGCCGGGTCCAATTTTTGTCCTTATCGCTTCGGATAATTTGAATGGCTTCCTGGCTGAGGTTCACCATGGTTTCAACCACCTTGGAGTCTCCCCCTTCGCCTTGGGCGGCGTAACGGACCTGGAGCTTGAAGCGTTGATCCCCCTTGAGGCCGGGTGCGGCCATGAGCACCCCAAAGGCCAAGTCCTTCGACTCCGCCGCCGCCATGGAGACAATTAAACCGCCCTCGCTGTGGCCGATCATCCCGACCTTTTGGGGGATGATTTCGGGTTTTCCCCGGAGATAGGCAAGTCCTGCTAAAGCATCTTTTTCAAAATCCCGGGTGACCGCGCCCTTGAATAAGCCGCTGGATTTTCCCACTCCTCTTTTGTCATACCGCAAGGCCGCGATTCCCCGGCGGGCCAAGGCGTCGGCGACCACTAGGAAGGGGTGGCGGTCGTAATAACCCTCATCGCGGTTACAGGGGCCCGAACCAGCCACCAGGACCACTGCGGGAAAGGGTCCCTTCCCTTTGGGCAAGGTTAAGGTGCCCGCCAAGGTCAAACCCGCTTCGAGATTGACGAAGGTCACTTCCTTTTCGAGGTAAGGGTAGGGTCTTTGGGGTTCAAAAACATTCAGGTTATCCGGGGTATCGGCCAAGGGATGGATGGGAGTACCCATCAAAGCTAAAGCGAAAAGACCTAAATAAATCATTCGACACATTAAGATCTTTTTAATTTTAGCCTCCCGCCAAACGATTAAAGTTTTTTAAAAAAATAATAGGCCGATGTTTTTTTGGGATAACCCTTTAGCTGTCCAAAAACCTTATAACCCAGTCTTCTGTAAAAACCCGGCGACTGAAGACTATGTGTGCTGAGATGGGCTAGTGTGCAATTCTTTTTTCGGGCTTCTCTTTCGGCCCATTCCACCAATTGCCGACCCAGGCCCAGACCCCTGTATTTCCGATCCACCCACAACACATCGATGAATAAGCTGTTCCAGTAAGTACAGCCTATCAACCCTCCGGCCCATTTCCCACCTTTGCCCATTAGGCTCAAGGAAAACTCCTTAAAATGAAAAGGACCAGCTTTTGCCTGGGTGTGTGCCCTCAATTCCTTAGACAAGCGTTTTCTGAATGACCTGGTATTACGAGTGAGTTTTTTGATCTTAAAATCTTCAGCTTTCACAATAACTCCCCAGATTGAATTTGAACCAGGACTTTCTTGGCCGCGTCCCCGACCGCATTTACAACAGCATCCCCCCTTGGGGTTAAGGGACCAACCCCGGAACCAGGGTCCTAATGGACGTTGAAGGTCGCGGCCCCTGTATGACCCGAGGAGTTGACCGTAATGGTCTGGGTGCCTGTGGTATAGAGGGTCGCGGTAATAGTCCCTAGTCCCGAGCCAGTTGTGCTGACCATGCCTGTAGGAGGACTGAAGATCACCGCCGGATCGCTGCTCGAGAACGTGAGGGAAAAGGTTCCCGTGACATTGTTCGAGAAAGCGTCTGTAGCCTGGGCAGTCACCATGAATGACGTCCCGGCGAGCGGGGTATAACTGGACGCCGTCACGGTGAATTTGGAAAAGGGCCCCGCCGCCACCGCGATCGAGTTCCCCGTGCCGGTGATCGCAGGGAAAAAGGAATCGATGGCTTTCACGCTGAAAATAGTGTTGGCCGTGGTCGAGGCCGTCACGGTGAAAACACTGACCCCGGCGGTCAGTGTCCCGGGGGCTGGGAGGATCGCACCACTACCACTGGACAAGCTGAAATCGACGGTCCCGGCATAGCCCGTGTCCGTCACGCCG
>CAZHFP010000076.1:0-12851 GCA_964531065.1 uncultured bacterium | reverse complement strand
CCACTAAAAAACTGGCCAGTTCGGCCATCGATATTTCGGACGGCCTTTCCAGCGAGATTCATCATCTATGCGAGGAATCGGGCGTCGGCGCGGAAATCCACGAGGAGGCCATTCCCTTTTCGGCGTCCTTGATCCACTATTGCGACGAGAACCAACTGGATCCCTTGAAGTTTGCCCTTCATGGCGGGGAAGATTACGAGCTGTTGTTCACCGTGCCCCTGGCGAAAATTTCGGAGGTGGTCCGGACTTTGGCGGGAGAAACCGGAGTCGCCGTGAAAGCCATCGGGCGGATGGTGCCAAAGGCGAAGGGAATCACTTTTATTACCCGCAAAGGCCAAATGGTCCCGTTGGAGTCCAAGGGCTTCGACCACTTCGGGAAAAAATAAAAACTTTTTACCACGGAGTGAACAGAGTTACACAGAGTAAGACATGAAGACTTATTAAAAAGCCTTACTCTGTGTAACTCTGTGGTTCAAGATTTTTAAAGGATTTGCTTTTGTTAAAAACCAGTTTTACCTGCGACACACCCGAACTGACCTACCAACTGGGGCTGATGATCGGCGAAAGGGCCAAGCCCGGAGAAATCTGGAATTTGGAAGGCCCTTTGGGCGGCGGAAAGACCCAATTCGTCAAGGGTCTGGCCAAAGGATTAGGATATGAGGGACAAGTCACCTCGCCTACTTTTTCTCTCCAGCATATTTATGAGGGCCGGCTTCCTCTTTATCACTTTGACTGGTATCGATTGGAAAAATCGAAAGAAGTGGAAGACCTGGGCTGGTTCGACTGGATTGGAAAGGGAGGAGTGGTGGCGGTGGAGTGGGGCGACAAATTTCCAAAACTTTTCCCGCCGACCCTGCTGAAGTTGAGTTTTGAAATTCTTTCCGAGGGTGAGCGCCGCCTGTCGGTGGAAGCGACTCATCCGGAAAGCATCCCGCAAGTGGAGGAACTCATCCGATGCTGGCCGCCATAGAAGTTTCAACCCGAATTTCCAGCGTCGCGCTTCTGAACCTCGCCACGGGTGCGGAGTTGGCCGAAGCGGCCTTGCCCACCGATTGGGAAAGCTCGGTGACCCTCATTCCCGCTTTGGAAACGATGCTTAAAAAACAAGGATTGAACCCGAAGGACCTGTCGGCGGTGGCGGTTTCGGTGGGGCCGGGCAGTTTCACTGGGATAAGGGTGGGAATCGCCACGGCCGAGGGCCTTTGCCTGCCTTCTAACCTGCTTTCTTTCGGCATTTCCACCTTGGAAGGGTTGGCGGAAAATTTAAGGGCCGCTGAACTTCAGGGCGAGGCGCTTTGCCTCATTGACGCCCAAAGAGGCCAATGCTTCGCGGGGCATTACGAAATTGGAAAAGACAAGGTTCAAGAACTGGAACCGCCCAAGATTTTGGGTCTGGAGGAATTCAACCAAGTGCTTAAGGGAAAAACCTGGATCGTGGGTCCGGGAGCTTTGAAATACGAAAAAGAAATCCGCGAGAGCCTGGGCGTGATGGGATTGTTCGCTTTTAACGAGGTCCACCAGCCCAAGGCCATGAGCATCGCGCGGCTAGCCTACCGCCAATGGCAGGCGGGACTGTGCCCCGCGTTGGGAGATTTAAAGCCGCTGTACCTTCGTCCGCCCGCGGTGGATGAACAAAAAAATTAGTAATTAGGAATTGGTTCTTATGATTTTCCGTCCCATGCTGGAAGTGGACTTGGATCAAGTGGTGGAAATTGAGAAGGCCTCCATGCCTTCGCCCTGGTCCCGGGAATTATTCGAAGCGGAATTAAAAAGAGACATGGCCCGCTATTTCGTGGCCGAAGAAGACGGGAAAGTGGCGGGCTACATGGGCTATTGGGAAGCGCCTCAGGAAGCCCATATCATCAATTTGGCGGTCGGGCCCTCTTACCGCAACCGGGGAATCGGACAGAAGATGATGGAATATTGCATGGAGTTCGCCAAGAAAAAAGGAGCGGGGCTGGCCACCCTGGAAGTGCGGGAAAGCAACGAGGCCGCGAGGCGGATGTATGAAAAGTGCGGGTTTCGATTTGTCGCCATCCGAAAAAAATACTACAGCGATAATCAGGAAGATGCGGTCGTGATGTTGAAGGATATGTGACAGGTTTTGAGCTGAAAACGGTTTGCTTTTAAGCCTGCAGTTGTAGGGGCGAGGCATACCTTTGAACAGGCCACCGCAGGCCTATTCAGGTCCTACGGAAGCGAATCCCCAACAAAAAGCGGTTTTTCATCAACCCTCTTATTTCTCAAAAGAAATCCGCTTCTTCTCCAACCTGTTAAAATACCGCCTTCATTTCTCGAGCGAGGATTCCCATGCTGCGGCCCTTTCAAACCTTTCTCTCCTCTATTTTCGACCTAACGGGGGCTGGATACGAATATTTACTGAAGAAGCCCCTCTTTCACCTCGGCCGTCATGGAAAAGAAGTGGGCGGAATGTTTTTAGGACTGCCCCGCCGCCAGGCCGTGGCGGTTTATGGCGGGCTCTTGTGGGTGATTCCCATCGCCATCGCTTCCCAGTTTGAAAGCCTTTACATGGTTCGGTTAGGACTCACCGAGACCGAACTGGGCGTGATCAAAGCCCTGATGAACCTGGTGGGCTTGGCCGGGTTTTTCGTGGGCGGCTGTGTGGCGGATTTTTGGGGGCGCAAAAGGGCCATTGTCCTTTTTGACAGCATCAGCTGGGGAGGCTATTGCCTTTCTTTGGCTTTTGCTTCGGGAAAGGGCTGGTGCGTCGCGGCGCTCTTTTTTACCGCTTTGGTTTCGGCTTCCGTACCGGCTTATCTGGGACTTCTTTCGGAAGGCATCACGAACCGAAAAAGAACCGTGGTCTTCACCGTGCTTCAAATCGCCAATCAAACGCCCTACGCGCTTTTCCTGCCGCTCTTGGGAGGCCTCTGGGTCGCTCACAGCGGATTTCTGCCTGCCAACCACGGAATGTACCGGCTCTTCGCGGTTTGCGTGGCCGTTGGAATTTTTTGCCGGTGGAAATTTCTGCCGAAGTCCCAGGTCTACGAGAAGCCTCCCGCTTCCTGGCCCCAGGCCCTGAGGGAAGGCTTTGGGCAATATCGATCGGCCCTCTCGAAATTTTTTGAAAAACCGGCTGCCGGACCCCTGCTCTTGTCTAAATTCTTAGATGAGTGGAGCCTTTACTTGTGGGCCGGAACCTACGCCCCTCTTTATTATGTCGAACAGATGGGAGTGAAAGATTCCAACCTCTCGGTGATTCAACAGGGATCCACTTATGTGGGAATCCTCGTTCTCTTTATCTTAATTCCCAATCTCACGCCGAAATTTATGGCCCGAATTCTAGGCCTGGATCAATTGCTGGCTTTGGCATCGCTTCTGGTTCTACTTCTGGCGGGTCAGGGCGGGGCTAATCCCCTGATCGTCTGTCTTTTTTCCGCGGGGCTCGGCGCCTTGGGGAATTCACTCTACAATTCCATCAACGTTTCCACTTTGATGAATCTAATGGAAGAAAAAGAAAGGTCGAAGGTTGTCGCGGCGTCCTACGCGCTGATTAAGATTGGACTGGTAACGACCTCTTGGGGAGCCTTTCTTTATGGGAAGGTTTCGCCGGAAATCCTTCTCTATTTCCTGTGCGGGCTTCGGATCGCCGGTTTTTTCCTTTTACGCCGCGTCTCGTTTATTTTGGCCGGTAAGGGAGGCCGAAAATAATGGAACAAGGATATCTGTCCGCGTTGATCGCGTTTGCTTTTATCGGAAGTTATATGGTGCCGGCCCGGTTCGCTACCGCCAAGGGGATTTCTTTTCTTCCCTCCATGGCTTTTGGATTATTGTTATTGGAAGGCGCCATGATCCCTTCATTGCGGGTTCTTTGGGCCCGTCCTCCGTGGTTGATCGCCTCCATTCTTTCAGGAATACTTTGGGCCGCGGGCCAGGGACTGGCCAACGCGGCGTTGGAGGAGATCAGCCTGGCCAAGGCTTCGGTTTTTTTTAATATCAATTCATTCCTTAATATCGGCGTGGGATTGGTGGTCTTTCACGAGGCTTCCGGCTCCCGGGCCTATCTTTTTCTCTTGGCCGGAGGCGCCTTACTTTTTCTGGGAGCCTGGATCGTGGCCCGGGTGTCCCCAACGCCTACGAAAGAGAAAAATTTAAAGAAGGGATCGATCTTGAGCCTCCTCGCAGGGCTTTTTTGGGGTGTTTACTTTTTCCCCATCCAAGCCGCTTCCGCGGGATCCGACGGGGCGGGGTTAGGTTCGGCGGCGATTAGTGGAATGATTTTAGGCGGAGCGGTTCCAGTCCTGGTTCTGGGCCTCTTTCGGGGCCGCGAAAATTTAACGAAGCGGAACCTGGCGCTGGGTCTATTGACAGCGCTTTTGTGGGTCGGCGGAACCTTGTGTTTCTTACGGGCCAACCAGTCCCTGGGCCTTTCGCGGTCCGTGCCCATCGTTAATTCAAGCGTTTTGGTCTACGCGGGATGGTCTTTGTTTTTTAAAGAACTCCCCTTGTCCCAGTGGCCGAAAGTTTTAGGAGGGGCTTTGGTCGTGGTTTTGGGCGTAGTGCTCATGGCGCTTTCTAAGTAAAGCGGGCCTTTATACCGCTTGAAAGTTTTTGCTGAAATCCACATAATCTCAGTCTTATGAAACCACAAAATAACATCGCGCTGAAGGAATGGGCCGTCGTCTGCAAGGGTTTGGAAGAAGGAAAACAAACAATCCTGCTGAAAAAAGGCGGCATCCAGGAAGAGGGCGGGGAGTTCAAACCCGAACATTCCGAGTTTTTTCTTTATCCGACCTTTGAGCATGAGTCGGTTAAGGATATCAAACCCGATTGGGGCCCCCGGCTTGCCGCCATTGAGAAGGAAAACAAAGACCCGAAGCGGGTTCATTTCCGCCTGTATGCGGTCGCAGAAAAAGTCGAAAAAGTTACCGATTGGGAGGCCTGCAAGAGGCTGGTTCCTTTCACGGTGATGAGCGAGGCGGCCATCGAGAAGCGTTTTAATTACGGCGACTGGCAGGGCCTCTATGTTTTTGTCGTCCGCGTTTATTCCCTGCCGGTACCCCTTGAGCTTCCGATTAAGCCCGCTTATGAAGGGTGCAAGTCCTGGGTTCCCTTGGGAACGTCCATGTTTACGGCAGGATCCTTCGCGGTTCTTCCCGAGGAAGCTTGGCCCTACACCCGGGATAAAATCATCAAGGTCATCCATACCGCTTAAACGAAGAAAAAATCCAACACGAAGCCACGAAGTTTCTAAGAAGAACCAGTTTCTGAAAAAATAATTTTTTTCTTCGTGTCTTTGTGACTTTGTTTTAGATGTTGGTTTTTTTGATTCCCTCGTTTTTGATCGTTTTTCGATTTATAGTATTCCCATGAAACTTCAACCGGTTGTGGCGGGATCTTTTTATCCCGGCGAAAGAAAAAAACTCCTATCGCTTCTGGACGCCTTCGAAAAGGAAAATAGGGTTTCCCTCCCAGGCGAGCCCGACGCTTTTGTCCTGCCCCACGCGGGCTATGTCTACTCCGGCGCTGTGGCCGCCTTGGGTTACCGAGCCTTGACAGCTCCCGTTGAAACAGTGGTCGTCATGGGACCCAGCCACTTTTTTTCCTTTAAGGGTGTCTCTCTTTTCGCCGGGGAATCGGTGGTGACGCCCTTGGGAGAATTGCCCGTAGACCAGGAAGCCTGCGGTTTTTTGATGGAACAGAACGGCTTCATCGCTGAAATCCCCCAAGCTTTCGCCCGGGAACATTCGGTGGAGGTGCATCTCCCCATGGTTTACCATTATTTTCCGGGGGCCAAGGTGGTTCCCATCGTGATGGGGCAGGGGATGGAGCAGGCCGTCAAGCCTCTCAGCCGCGCGCTCTTAGCCCTGCGGGAAAAAAAGAAATTTCTTTTGATCGCTTCCTCGGACCTTTCCCATTACCCCAGTTACGAAAGGGCGAAAAAAGCTGATGGGGATTTTTTAGAATCACTTTTGAGCGGAGATGAACAAAAAGTGGACGCGATGGACGAGGAAATAATGGCCCGAAAATATCCAGAGTATTACTGTACCCATTGCGGAAGGGAACCGGTTGCCACCTTGCTAAAATTTGCCAAGGGCATAGGCGCTGATAAAATAAAGTGTCTGGCCTACCGCAATTCGGGCGACGTGACTGGAGATCGCAACCGGGTGGTGGGATACGCCGCGGTGGCCTTCTGTAAATAAATCAGCGGTTAGTTGTCAGCTGACAGCTATCAGCTAAGGGTTGGGGTATGAATCCTTTAGAAATGGTTTCTCTAGAAGATCAGCGGCTGCTTTTGCAATTGGCCCGGAATTCCATTCAAATGACCATTCAAAAGGGGCGTAAACTTCCCCTGGTGGAATCGCTATCGCCTCTTTTACGGGAAAAAAGGGGAGTCTTTGTCACCCTTTGGACGGACGACTTGCGTGGGTGTATTGGTTTTCCCTATCCGGTCAAGCCCTTGGCGGAAGCGGTCCAGGAAGCCGCCGTCAGCTCCGCCTTACAGGATCCACGCTTTCCGCCTGTCCGAGGGGAAGAGCTTTCCCATATTGAGATCGAAATTTCCGTTTTGACCCCGCCGAAACCTATTCTTCCTGATCAAATCAAGGTGGGTGTGCATGGACTGATCGTTGCCCAAGGAAACCGATCCGGTTTGTTGCTTCCCCAAGTGGCGGTGGATTACGGATGGGACGTGGAAACTTTTCTTTCCCAAACTTGTGTTAAGGCAGGACTTCCGCCCGGAGCTTGGAAGGGAAAGGCCAATCTCTCCGGTTTTGAAGCCCAGATTTTCTCCGAAAGCGATCTGGATAAAAAATAAAATCAAAAAATAACTTTGGGCCTCGGCGTTGCAAGCGGTTTGAAACAGGCCTATAATAAGGGTGTCTAGGTTTACGCTTCTTTCAACCGTACGGTTGGCTGACCCCTGCCCTTGCAAAATCAGAAATAGCTTCTCATGATGTCGTCTTCAACGCAGCGAAGCACTCAAGTTCAATGGAGTTTAACCGATGATTGAAATGAAAGTCCGCGGCATTGCCGTTGACCCCAACCTTAAAACGCCCGCGGTCATTTTGACCGATGAGGACGAGAAGCGCTATTTGCCCATCTGGATCGGGGTGGCGGAGGCGACGGCCATTTTCATCCAGCTTAACGAGCAGGTGATCGCCCGGCCCATGACCCACGACCTTTTGAAAAACGTCATCGACACGCTGGGAGCCAAAGTCACTAAAGTTTTGGTGAACGACATTAATCAAAACACCTTTTTCGCCAGGATTTTCCTGGAAGTCGCCGATTCTCCCGAGAAGTTCGAAATTGACGCCCGGCCTTCCGACGCCATCGCCTTGGCTCTTCGGACCAATTCGCCCATTTTCGTAGCGGAGAAAGTGGTTATCAACGCCACGATCCAGGACAAGGAAAAATACAAGGAAGAAATGAGCGAGTTCAAGAAATTCCTCGAAAACCTGACTCCCACGGATTTTAAAGATCTTCCTGGCCAGGCCCACGAGCAATAATTTTCGGTTGGTCCGGCTTTTTCAAAGGAGTCGCGGTGACGTCCCCGAATGCTTCCCCCAGCCGGATGGCGTTGACCGACAAGCATTTCGTCCTTTTATTCCACACCACCCACGAAACCATGCACGCCGAATCGGTCCTGAAGGAGCATCGCACCAGGTTTAAGCTGATTCCCCGGCCCCGGGACATCCAGGATGATTGCGGTTTGGGACTCGTCATTGTGAAAGAAGATAGGCCACGGGTGGAGGAACTTCTGAAACCCGAAGATGTTTATATCAAGGCGGCTTTTCATATTGAAAAGGACGGGCAATGGACAAGGGAAAATTATCCGAAGGCGCCGATCTCCTACGACTCTCAACCCTAGGCATCAGTTTTGTTCTTTGTACTTTCGCGGGCTTGGGGTTGGGGCTTTTGGCGCACAAAATTTTTCACTGGGGCGGTTGGGTGATCATGGTTGGATTCCTGTTTGGCGTCATTGCCAGTTACGTGATTCTTTTCGAGGATTTTAAAAATCTCAGCCAGCCTCCCAAGCCTCCTTCGCCATGACCGCTCCTGGTTTTTATAAAGGAAAAAAATCCAAAACCCTTTCTGGCGGGAAAACCGACGGACTCCAGTGGGTGCCGGCGGCGGCCTTTCTCGGCGGATTTTTTCTCTCAGTGGTTGCCGCTTTTACCCATCGAAAAGATCTGGCGGTCGGCCTGGGGTGGGGAAGTCTTTTGAACGTCTTTAATTTTTACAGCCTGAATTGGTTGACGGAAAAAGTTTTGAACCGGGGCGAAGCGGAGGGCCGCAAGTTTTTTTGGCTTTGGAATGCCGTCCGCTGGATATTTTTAGCCGCCGCTTGCGGGTGGTTTCTTTCGGTTTCTCCCCTTTGCCTAGCCGGAGCGGGAGCGAGTTATTTTTGGTTTTTATCCGTTTTAGGCTTCGCCGGATGGCGTTCCGCCTCCAACACTTCCCGAAAATAAACGACGGGTAAAATTTTGGCCAAGGGTTGACCTCCTTTCGGGAAAACATTAAACTACCCACCGTTTCCTAAGTTTTTCGTTAAAACAATTCTTTCCGACGCCCTTTCCACATTTTTCGACGCCATCCATATCGAACTCTATCATTCTTTTAGGAAGGCCATTTTCAATGGTGACAATGGAGACGGCTGAAAACCCCCTCTTTATTCCCTTTGGTTTTTTTGGTTTTGAAAACGCCATCAATCCCCTGACCGTTTCCTGGTTCGTGACGATTTTAGTGATGGTTCTTTTATTTCTGGCCGGCCGGAACCTGAAGGCCGTTCCCCGGGGGCTTCAGAATTTTTTTGAGTTGATCGTGGAGTTTGTTCAGGACATGTCCGTACCTTTGGTGGGCCGCCACGCGCCCTTTTTTTTCCCCCTCTTTTTTTATCTTTTTACCTTTATCTTTTTTTGCAATTTGATGGGGCTTATTCCGGGCTTGGTTTCCCCCACCAGCCGGGTTGACATGAATGTGGGAATGGCCCTGGTCGTGTTTCTTTCGACCCACTTTTGGGGAGTCAAGGAGAAGGGCCTGAAGGCCCACTTATCGCATTTTCTTCCCCCGCCCATCGAAGTGGATCCTAATGCCGGACTAGGGATGAAAATCATGATGAAAGCTGTCATCGCCCTTCTTTGGGTTATGATGCCGCCTATCCATTTGATAGGTGAGTTCGTGAAGCCTGTGTCCCTGACCCTTCGGTTATTCGGGAACATGATGGGGAAAGAAAAAATCCTAGGTGTTTCCATCCTCCTCATCGCCGCTTTTTGGGGGGACAGCCTGGTTTCCAAAATTTTCGCGGTGACTCCCGGGATTCTACGGATTCTCATCACCATCTTGGGCGTCTTTGTGTCCTTCATTCAGGCTTTTGTTTTCATGTTTCTAGCCATGGTTTATATCGGCGGCGCGCTTGAGGAACACGGGGAGCATGCCGACGGGTAAAAGGGGTATGGATCGACGACGTTCCCGCGCAGGCGGGATTCCTTAAGGCTTGCCCCCGCTTGACCTTGAGGATTCGTGAAAATATTTTTAAGGAGCTTCAGATGAGAAAGAATTGGATGTTGTCGGCGATGATGTTATTTTTTGCCGTAGCCACCAGCGCGGCTTGGGCGGATGGCGCTGTCGCGGCAAAGGCGGCGGATGGAAGCGTTTGGTTTTTCGGGCTGACTTGCTTAGGCGCTGGTTTAGCCATCGGTCTGGGAACGGTAGGGACGGGAATCGGTATGGGCAACACGGTCGGTAAGGCCCTGGAAGCCATGGCCCGCCAGCCGGAAATGATGGGAACCATTCGGGCCACCATGTTCATCGGTATCGCCATGATTGAATCCCTGGCCATTTACGCCTTGGCCATCGTGTTTCTTTTGCTTTATTCCAACCCCTTCAAGGATTTGTTCATCGCTCATTAAAGTTGATTTGAATCGGCGCCAAGAAAAATCTTGGCGCTTCACTTAACGGAAGGTACGACATGGAATTTAACCTGACGGTATTTCTTCTTCAGCTCGCGACTTTTTTAGTGGGGATGTTTGTGTCCACGAAGATTTTCCTTCCTCAATTAAAGGAATGGATGGAAAGCCGTCAAAAGCGGATCGAGGATCAAATCGCGTCCGCTGAAAAGAGCCAGGCCGTTGCTGCGGATCTGAAGGCTGAATTTGAGAAAAAAGTAAAGGAACTGGAACAGGGAACGGTTGAAATTTTACAGCGGTCCCGCAAGGAAGCGGCCCAAGCCAGGGACGAGGCCATCCAGTCCGCCCGCAAGGAAGCGGAGCTGATCTTATCGGACGCCCGTAAGGCGATCGAGAGCGAACGCCACGCGGTGACCCAGGCTCTGCAAAGGGAAGTGGGTCTTTTGGCGGTGGAGATCGCGGAAAAAATCATCCGCTCTTCCGTGGATGCGAAGGTTCAAGAAAAAATCGTGAAGGAAAGTATTCAGGAGTTGGGCTCCCGGAAAAATTAAAGTCCGGGAATCGAAGCCTTGATCAGGAGAGTATTTATGGAATCAGTCATCGCTGAAAAATACGCCGTGGCCCTGTTACAAGTTGCCCAGGAGCAAAAAACAGTGGATTCCATCGCCGCGGAAATCCAGGCGATTCAACAGCTGGTGGAAACCAATTCTGAACTGAAAGCGGTTTTGGAGCATCCCCGGGCTAAGGCCCAGGAAAAGCTGGAAACCCTCCGCCGCTTGATGGCCCAGAAACTTTCCGCGACCATGGAAAATTTTCTCATGCTGCTCATCATGAAAAAAAGAATTAAGCACTTCAAGGCCGTGGCCGACCATTTTGACAGGATCTGGCACGAATTACGGGGCAAGGCGGTGGCCCGCGTCCTGACGGCCATGCCCCTGACCGCGGCGCAAAAAAATTCCTTGACCGAAAAACTTTCCCAAATGTTCGGCGTGGTGGTGGACTTGAAAGAAGAAGTGAAGCCGGGTTTGATTGGCGGCATGATGATTTATCTCGGCGACCAGCGCATGGACGGAAGTGTCCTAGGGCAGCTGGAGCGCATGAAGCAAAGATTGTTGAAAGTTGAAATCGATTAAAACGGCATCGAACCACAGAGTGAACAGAGTTACGCGGAGTAAGGCCGAAACGAAAAACTAAAAATAAATTTTCACTCCGTGTAACTCTGTGGTGAAGATCGAATTTAATGGAGGATGGGCAATGGGTTTCCAAGCGGATGAAGTTACCAAAATCTTAAAATCCCGCATCGAGGATTTCAAACCCGATTCCGGGCTGGCCCAGGTGGGCGAAGTTCTGAAGGTCGGCGACGGCGTGGCGGTGATTTACGGCCTCAAGGACGCCATGGCGGGCGAACTGCTTAAATTTCCCAATGACGTTTATGGCATCGCCTTCAATTTGGAAACGGACTCAGTTGGCGCGGTTTTGATGGGCGATACCACGAAAGTTAAAGAAGGCGACCCGGTCCATTTAACCGGACGCATCGCCGAAATCCCCACGGGCAAGGAACTTTTAGGCCGTGTGATCGATCCCCTGGGCCGGCCTTTGGACGGCAAAGGTCCCTTGAACGCCAAGACCACCCGCCGCTTGGAAATCAGGGCACCGGGCGTTATCGAACGCCAGCCCGTCAAGCAGCCCATGCACACGGGCATTAAAGCCATCGACTGCATGATCCCTATCGGCCGCGGCCAGCGCGAGCTCATTATCGGCGACCGCCAAACGGGAAAAACCGCCGTCGCCATTGACGCGATTCTCAACCTTAAGGGCAAGAATGTCATGTGCGTTTACGTCGCCATCGGTCAAAAGCAATCGACGGTCGCGCAGATCATCCGCACCTTGGAAGAACACGATGCTCTGAGCTATTGCATCATTGTTTCCGCCACCGCTTCCGACCCGGCGCCGCTCCAGTACATCGCGCCTTACGCCGGCTGCGCTGTCGCGGAAGAATTTACCTATAACGGCGGACACGCCTTGATCGTTTATGACGATTTGTCCAAGCAGGCCGTGGCTTACCGTGAATTGTCGCTGCTCCTGCGCCGCCCGCCGGGCCGTGAGGCTTACCCGGGCGATGTTTTCTACCTTCACTCCCGATTGCTGGAACGCGCCTGCAAATTGAACGACAAGCTCGGCGGCGGCTCCTTGACGGCCCTGCCGATCATTGAGACCCAGGCAGGCGACGTGACGGCTTACATCCCGACCAATGTGATTTCCATTACCGATGGGCAGATTTTTCTGGAATCGAACCTGTTTAATTCCGGTATCCGTCCCGCCATCAACGTGGGTATATCCGTTTCCCGCGTCGGCGGCAACGCTCAAACGAAGGCCACCAAGAAAGTCGCTGGGAAGCTCAAGCTGGACATGGCCCAATACAACGAGCTGGCGGCTTTCGCCCAGTTCGGCGCCGAATTGGATAAGGCTTCCATGGCCCAATTGAACCGGGGCGCCCGGTTGGTCGAGCTCTTGAAACAGCCCCAGTACGCGCCGATGGAAATGGAAGACCAAGTGGCGTCCATTTTCGCGGGCAACAATGGTTTTCTCGATCCCCTGCCTTTGGATAAGGTGAAAGCGTTTGAGGCGGGACTTTTGTCCCATTTGAAAGCCAAGCATCCCGAGGTATTAAAAGACATCAAGGAAAAGGGCGACTTGAGTGATGACACCAAGGCCAAGCTGACAGCGGCTTGTCAGGAATACGCGAAGAACTTTTATTAATCATAGGGGCTGATTAACCACCAAGGTCACCAAGGACACCAAGAAAGACAGAAGAAAAAGGTTTGTGAACCTAATCCTTGCTTTTGCTTTCCTTAGTGATCTTGGTGACCTTAGTGGTTCAAATTGTATTTGGATTTTGTTAAAGATTATCAATTAAAGGTTTTCGATGGCACAAATCAGGGAAATTAAAAACCGAATTAAAAGCGTCAAGAACATCGGGCA